>NZ_CAWQOY010000137.1:0-39012 GCF_963896525.1 Nodularia sp. LEGE 04288 | reverse complement strand
TCTGTGTACACCGTAACCTCGCTTGCGGGGTGGGGTGCTTTCTGATGGTCAGGGCAGCTTTGACTAACTCAGCCCAACAGAGGAATATTTAAAAGAATACGTCAATTTGCATCCGTCCAGTGGTTTTCAGCCAGTTTTGGGCTTCAATGTAGTTATTGGGAGCCATGCGAATAGCTCTAATCCAATAATCTGCTGCTTGGTCAAACAATGCTTCGCCAGCGTCATTATCCCCAGCTTCTTTGGCTTTTTCACCTTGATAATGGTAAATCACCGCAATATTATTCAAAGCTTGGGGTAAACGTGGGTTCATTTCAATCGCTTGGTGATACATTTTTAAAGCTGTATCGTGGTCACCATTACTAGCATGGATTAGCCCCATATTATAGTGAATATAACTGCGATCGTAACTGTCTTCCTCTAATGTGAGCGCTTCTTCGTAATAGTCTAAGGCTTCGGCATATTCACCTTCTGCCTGCGCTGACATCCCATCACGGTAATACACAAATGCTTCTTTAGCTTTTTTGTTGGCTGGCAGAAGTTTCAGGATGAGATCCGCCATCACTGTAAAGGATTTGTCAACAAAATTATCGTTTTTTTGGGTTCTTGGCATATGTGCTTCTATGGTTTTAAAAGATATTCTCAGGAAGTGATTTCTCTTCACCCAGAGGGATGATACATTCAGAACTATTCTGTCGAGGATTGTTCACCAAGCTACTAACTGGATAGCCAGTCATTACTTGACCTGGATATGGACACAATAGCTGCTGTAGTCGCTCAGGTGTTGGCATTTGGGGATTTAACCACAAATCGTAATCTTGTGGAGACACAATCACTGGCATTCGCTCATGAATTGGTTGGACTAATTCATTCGCTGCCGTTGTTAAAATTGTACAAGATATGATTTCCTCATAGTCAGTCCTTCCCTCTAGGGGTTGCCATTTTTCCCACAACCCCGCAAAACCGAAGGGCTGTCCATTTAAGAGACGAAAATAAAACGGCTGTTTTTTCCCATTTTGTTGTTTCCACTCATAAAAACCATCAGCTAGCACTAAACAGCGTCGCTGCTTGAATGCTGACCGAAAAGCTGGTTTTTCCGCAACTGTTTCCGACCTAGCATTGATCAGCTTCGCACCAATTTTTGGATCTTTTGCCCAGGAAGGTATCAACCCCCAACGTAACTGCTGAAACTCACGCTTGTCAGTTTTAGGATTATGTAGCACTGTTGCCACATTTTGCGTAGGTGCAATGTTATATTGAGCAGCTAAATCGGGAATTTTCTCTACACGTAAAAATTCAGCTAACGCCCCCAATGACTGATTTAAAGTAAATCTTCCACACATACTTTTATTTTCCTACACTGAATAAAATCAAAATTTTAAATACAATGACTAAATAATAAAGGAATCCAATTTGATTATTGAAAAAATCTAAGTATATGTATTGTGTGTTATGGCTTTAGCCTAACGCACCGTCTTCCAGGTCTTGGTGCCGTACTCTCCTCGATCACACACCCTAAGTGTGTTTCATAAATCAAATATCAGTCCTATAGTATTTTTTCTATTGTTTTTTATATCTTGGAAAATCCGTCTTGTACGCATATACTAAAAATAAATAATAAATATCCTGTTTCTCCAAGTTTAGTTTGTAATATATTGTATTTTAGCCCCTAAGTGATCTCGATATTCATTATTATAATTTTGGAAATGAAAACTTTACAACTGTATGATTTCTTACCATCGGGTAACAGTTATAAGATCCGACTTTTATTGACACAAATGGGTATGCCATTTGAGAGAATCAACATTAATATTCTGCAAGGAGAGACGCACACCCCAGAGTTTTTAATGAAGAATCCCAACGGTAAAATACCAGTTTTGGAAGTGAACACGGGGAAATATTTAGCAGAATCAAATGCCATATTAGTATATTTGAGTGAAGGCACAGAATTTTTACCATATGACCGATTTTTAAGAGCGCAAGTATTGCAATGGTTATTTTTTGAACAATATAGCCATGAACCTTTTATTGCTACATCAAGATTTTGGATTTCTATTTTAGGTAAAGCTGAGGAATATCGCCCAGCCATAGAGCAAAAACGTGAACCTGGTTATGCAGCACTCAAGATTATGGACAATCATTTAATGAAGCACGACTTTTTTGTCAGTGAGCGTTATACAATTGCGGATATTGCCTTGTTTGCCTATACTCATGTGGCTGATGAAGGTGGGTTTGATTTGACCAAATTTACTGCTATTCAAGCTTGGATTGAACGAGTCAAATCTCAGCCTAGATATATCAAGATTACACAAGAGAAAAATTTTGCCGAGTAAATACTTGTGTATTCTTTTCTGATTGTTTTGGTAAGCTAGTACACATAATAATTAACCAATTAAATATCTGTGTCAATTTCAATCAGCTTTTGCCGAGAGGATAAACCAGACTTAATTCTGATATGAGATTTTGGCACATTAAATTTCTTAGCTAACAATTTAATTAACTCTTCATTCGCTTTGCCATCTACTGGCGGAGACTTTAAGTTTACAGTCAAACTACCATCAGTTTGTTCTTCAATTTTTTGTTCTTTGGAATTAGGTTTAACTTTCACTCTTTTTTGCATATCCAATTATTTGTAGTTGTCGGAGCCAGAAATAACCGCAAACACAACCCAACAGATAATCAGGAAGATCCCACAAAGTAAAGATAGTACCCAGTAATAATCTCCCTATGGCTGAAAGTAAAAGCCCATCGGGATGACGATGAGCTGGGAGAGGATAATATATCTTGTTTGTTGGCGATTTTGAGACATTTTTTCTAGGCTAAAAACTTCATAAAATTTTAGCCTGATTTTTACAGCAAATTCTAAGGATATCTTCTGCTACCAGCACCTACTACACCAATTTTGTGCCGATAGGAAAGTTCCGCCCCAAACCAGCCAGTGATGCTAGTTAGCGTACCCACAACCAGTGAGAGAAAGAATCCCCAAGGTAATATCCGTGATTCAGGATCTCCAAGACGTAAAAACAAGTTGAGGGCTGTTAAGGCTAAAATCATGACATTCAGAATCAAATGCGTCCAGCCGGCGGTGCGCTTGCGAACACGTTCAATTCTCAAAAAGTCGCTCATCCCCGTGATTGCGGCGATGATACCTCCTAGAAGTCCCAGTCCAATTAACCATAGGGAGGCTCTAGCCCAGAAAAAATCATGGGTTAACCAATAGCCGAAGTCGCTTCCCAACGCAGCAGCTAAAAAAGCAATGGGAAAAATTATTGTCAGGGGGTGTAAGGGATGTCCGGCGATCGCCACTGTGCTGGGTACACCACTATCCCGATATTCTCTATCGTCACTTTCAATAATTGGTGGAATATTTGGGAACGGTGTGGAATTGGATTCTGTTCCTGTAGTTTCCATTATTTAGTATCCTATTTTTCGATTAAACAAATTTGGTGAATACTAGCTTCAATTTGCAATATTAATTTGCCCGCTGCGATTTTATTGGCTGATCATATATTTTAAAAGCCTCGAAACATCAAAATTAATTCTGTCGCTTAGTTCAATGGTTGCTCTCCCGCTCCAGTAGGGTGGGGAATTATTACTTGAATTCTGCTTTAATTATCCTTGAGTCAATTTATAAAAATAGCATAGAAAATTTATCTATCTGGCGATGGAGTCTAATTTATACGGTTATCTTTCGCAAAGTAGAGATATGAAATTATTCGTGATAAATATTTGAATGTTATGTCTGAAGTTACGCCAGCGATCATTCAAAAGAAAGATGGAATTCACCTGAATTGTATGTCAATCTGAAACAGAGTAATAATACGAACACTTTTTCAGAGGAGAACTCAGCATGGTTAGTTCATTAGATGATACCAAACGAAATGCTATTGCCGTAAAATTGGCAAACATGAAATTAATTCAACAGTTGTTTATCGAAAACGAGCAACTGTTTTTGAGAGAATCAACAGATGCTGAAATCTCTGATCGCATCCGGAAGATGCTAGAAGATGACCAAAAAAATCAAGGCGTTCTGGAAACTGTCATGGTTCAGTATGGTATCCAACAACAACCAGAACAAATTGTCCAAGAAATGTCCAACAAAATCCGCAAATTGATGCAAGGCTCTGAATTGAGTTTCTATGAAAAAATATTTCAGCATGAATTGTTAAAGCATCAACAAGTAATGTCTGGTGTGACAATTCACAAGGCGGCTCAAAAAGTTGGTGCTGACGTAATGGCGGCCATTAGTCCTTTAAATACCGTTAACTTTGAAAACCGCGCTCACCAAGAGCAACTTAAAGGTATTTTAGAAGTTTTGGGTGTTCGTGAACTGACTGGACAAGATGCAGATCAAGGGATTTGGGGAAGAGTTCAAGATGCGATCGCTGCTTTTAGTGGCGCGGTCGGTAGCGCTGTTACCCAAACCAGTGACAAAAAGGATATGAATATCCAGGATGTGATTCGTATGGATCACAATAAAGTAAATATCCTGTTTACAGAATTACTGCAAAGCAACGATTCACAAAAGATTCAAGAGTATTTCGGTCAAATTTACAAAGACTTAACAGCTCATGCTGAAGCAGAAGAGGAAGTAGTTTATCCTAGAGTACGTTCTTTCTACGGTGAGAACGACACCCAAGAACTTTATGACGAACAAGCCCAAATGAAACGGCTATTAGATGACATCCGGGCTATTAATCCATCTGCTGCTGAATTTAAAGATAGAGTCAGAAATTTGATGGATATTGTCGGCGATCATATTCGTCAAGAGGAAAGCACAATGTTTGCTGCTATTCGCAACAACTTGAGTAGTGAACAAACTGAGCAACTAGCGACACAATTTAAAGCTGCTAAGAGCCGAATTCAAACAAAATTGGGCGGTACTAAGACTGGAGCCAATGTTTAGTAATTCGCCTTTATCCGCCGATTAACTGGAAATAAAGGTGGTAAAACCTACCCAGGTGGGTTTTACCTATCAAACATTGACACTCCTCGACCTAAAGGCACGGGGATTCCAATGAATTTACCCTCAGCAAGCATCTTGACCGTATGCCCTACGCCTGCAAGTCCACGTATTGCGACTACTTGAGCGGCCGCAACATCTCTATCAATTGGTGAGTGGTAAAAGCTGCACTAAGCGGTATATGTTAACTTCATTGACAATATTTATAAGCGGCGTAAGCCATCGTCACAACCCCGGTGATAATGGCAGATTCATCAACTTCAAATTCAGGATGGTGTAATGGGTGATTAATAATTCTCTCTTTGTAGCCGACACCTAAGCGAAACATGGAACCGGGGGCGTGTTCTAAATAAACAGAAAAGTCTTCAGCGCCAAGGGAAGGTTCAGGTAAGACTTGGACGCGATCGCTACTCCAAGCTTCTTCAGCCGACGATTGTAACAATTGGGTGATAGAATAATCATTCTGCACACTCGGTACGCCTTGGCGATAATTGACTTGATAACGCGCCCCGAAAGAATGGCAGACGTTAGCGACAATATTTTCAATCCAGTTGGGCAGTTGACTCCGGGTTTCCGGATGAAGCGATCGCACTGTTCCCAACAACTGTACATGATCAGCAATCACATTGGGCGCTCGGCCACCAGTAATCTTCCCGATACTCAACACCACAGGACGCAAAGGATTCTGTGTGCGGCTAATAGCCTGTTGCAATGAAGTAATCACTTGTGAAGCAATCCAAATCGCATCAATCGCTTCATGAGGACGCGCCCCATGTCCAGATTCTCCGATAATGATAATCTCTAAATCGTCAGCAGCAGCTGTCAATGCGCCGTAACGGATACCAATAGATCCTGCGGGTATGGAAGGGAAAACATGAACGCCTAAGATAGCTGAGACATTTGCCATCGCCCCATCATTCACCATCCAGTTTGCCCCTTGAGCAATTTCCTCGGCTGGTTGAAATAAAAACCGCACTTTAGCGCCCAATTCCTCTGTTATTTGCGACAGTACCATTGCTGTTCCTAAGCCCACAGTGGTGTGGACATCATGACCGCAAGCGTGCATGACACCTTCTGTACGAGAAGCATATTCTAACTTTGTCCGTTCTTGAATCGGCAAAGCATCCATATCAGTCCGAATTGCCAATACACGCTTATCTGTGCCAGTATTTTCCAGTTCTCCAATCACCCCAGTTTTACCAATCCCCTCTTGGACATGGAGACCACTGGAAGACAACACACCAGCCACAAAGGCAGATGTTTGGTATTCCTGACCGCTAAGTTCTGGGTGAGAGTGGATATGGCGGCGAATTTCAATTAAGCGGGGTGCTAATTTTGTGGCTAAGTCTTTTATACGGGTGAGCATTACTCTATTTTATCCGAGACAGGCTTTCTTCCCATGATAGAAAAGTGTTTCTCCAGAAAATGCTTTTACTCTACAGTCACACTGTGGGAATGGGTTGACCGAAGAGACAAGGGAGCCGGTAGCCGGGGAGATCAGGATGAAAAGTTAGGCAATACTTCAAGATATACGAGTTTTTCAGCAAATAACTGGCATGAAGTGGTGATGAAGATGCTATAAAAATCAGATAAATTCTCTTTACAGGACTATACAAAATCAGATTTAGGGTTTAGAATCAATTTCGTAAGGCACTATACTGAACCATTTATAGACTACCACATATGTGATCCCCCCGGCTAAAAGTCAAATAAAGCTGGGGGGATCTTGTATTAGGCATGGGAAAGAGGCAAAATTCTCCCAAGACACAGCTCAATACGGTTCAGTTAATGCTAAAACTCTTGATCAAAGTCAATTTTTTGAACGAACCGCAAAGAACGCAAAGGACACAAAGAGAAGAAAGAAAGAAAGGTTTAACTGAACTGTATTGGGACACAGCTAGCTCTACGAACTCTGTTAACGCCACCCCAAAAAGCGCAACCCAGGCACAATCAGGTAATAACTCACCCCTAGCCAAAAGCTGATCAAGAGACTCACTAAACTAAAAAAAGCAATGGGTAAGGATAATGCCGACCACAGAGGCTGCGCCGAAAATTGAAAGACAGTAGTGGGAAAGCCAAAAACAATTAATATTGCGAAGATGATTGCAGTGCCAAATGCCGCAACCAGAGCATGAACTATGTGATGGCTGCGAAAACTTATACTCAAGGTGAATAGAAAAACTGCCACTAAAATTACTGCCAATAGTCCTTCACCGCTATCTTGGGTGGTGTTTAATTGCCAAACTAAGCAACTAAGCCCATAGCTGATCATACCCATGAGCGATGCTACTAAAAACCGTCGTCGTTGACCAAAACACCCCGATATGGTCAGTCCCCATGCAGTTCCCAAGCCTGCGCCGACAAACACTATAATTTCTGTGGCCATCACAGCTTGAGTATTGCTGACTAATTCGGGTAGCTGACTAAAAATATATGCAGAAACTTGCTCGCCTAAGACTGTTCTATAGGCTACGATAAAGCCAGTTATTGTACCTAAAAAAGCCCCCAACCCAGTTAGTAGCATTGCCCAAATTGTCGCCAAAAAAGCTTGTAAGACTTTGAGAATTGCCTGAGCTATCAAAATAATGGTTGTGCCGATAGCTTTGGTCAAATTGCCTAATGCTTGCTCAATAGCTTGTATTGAGAGTGCAAATTTGCGGGAAACCTGGGTTGTGGCTTGCTGAACGAAGTGCTTTTGTGGGAAAAATAACTTAGACTGGGAAGATGTCCGGATAATCTTATTCAAGCGTTTCTGAATAATTACCGCATTTACAGGACGCGATCGCACATCTTCTAGTACCATTTCATCTAGTAAATCTGCTAGTTTCGGGTTAACGTTGATCTGATTGCGCCAGCGCAGCACCCCAGTGTCAGGATCTCCCAACTCCGGCGGATATTTACCCGTAAGCAATTCAATCATCGTCCGACCGAGGGCATAAAAATCAGCCGCAGGCCCCACGTTATTCCCAATCATCTGTTCTGGGGGACTGTAACCAGAAGAATATAATTTAGTTGAACTCGACTCTCGACGCAGTTTAGCGGTATTAAATTGTTTTACCCCACCGAAATCAATTAATACCAGTTCCTCCTGGTTTACCCCTGGAGTTGGGGAGACAGTTCGCAACATCAAATTAGAAGGTTTGATGTCCCGGTGAATAATCTGGCGTTTGTGCAATTCCTGTAAAATTTTTACAGCCTGAGAAAACCAATTTAACACCCAAGACTCTGGACATCCTTGAGGATAATTTTCGAGGATCTTTTCCAAAGTCTGACCGTTAATTTTTTCCATCACCAGACAAGCTAGTTGACGCGGTTTCGGATTGGGTAAATTGATCTGAAAATAACCATCAGGTTCTACTTTGGGAACACCCTGATGCCGCAACTTAATTAAAACCTCTGCCTCTTGTGTAAATAATTCCAGGGCTTTTGGGGAATGTTCCACCAACACTTTCAGGACTTTCTCTGTCTGGGTTTTTTCATCCCAAACTGTGTAAATTTGGGCGAATCCTCCTGATCCCAATGGTTGGAGAGGGACATAACGATCTAGCATCTGTAGCAGTGCGCCACAGCTGTTACAAAATTTGTTTCCCCAAGGTTGAGGATAAGGACGTTGACAATCAGGATTTATGCAGTGAACCGCATTCGGAGTGATGTGGGACACATTCCCTACAATACAAAGGCTGATTTGATTTTAACCTTTACCTTTGCTATTGCGGCTTCAAATGGAAATTTCCCGCCAACTTAAGTAGGTAGGCATAAATCAACCTAACTATGTAACGAAAAGTAAAAACGCTGAAAACCTTGCGTTCGCGGAGCATGACCGCTTCGGTCTTATGCTTTATTCCACTTCGTTAAGTTCATCTATTAATTTTAATAAGGAGTGTGACAAAATGTAACTAGATTATAGTCAGTGTTATAGGATTATAAAATATGATTTTTACTTTTAAAAATTTTAGAAAAAATGACATCCGAAAGAGAGGCAATTATTTTTATTCATGGGTTCTATCTTGGTAGAGATAGAAATTATTTTCTTGATTATTTATCAACTGGTTTTACAGATATTTTGGAACCTTACAGAATCGAAGAAGCAGGGGAAGAAAAGATAGCAGGATATATTGGTAAAACAATAAAATTGGTTACAAATAAAGACAACTTTAAAAAAATTGATGTTTATGATGCCTATTGGAATGATTTGGTGAATAACCAATTAAGTAACCGCAATTTAAAAGATCGATTGCTGCGTGGCATAGATATGTTATTTTACTGGTTCTTCACAAAGAAATTAACTATTTTAACAAGTTGTCCTCCTTTACTGATAGGGTTAGGTATATCTCTGCTTTTAGGGATTTTTTGGTTTTATGGAATTATTGCACTTACCTTTATAGCACTAGGACAAGAACCAAATTCTCTAGGGTTTCCCATTTCTGAAGAATGGGCAAAACAAATTAGCTCTTTTGGTAAGCAGATGACTAATTTTACAGCTTGGACACTTGTCAGTGGATTCTTTAGTTTCGTGCCAATTAATCTAATGGTTGATGTTGCGGAATTCTCCACACGGTACTTGAAGGAGAACTCTGAAGGAAGGATTATGAGAGCAAAGATTCGTAAGCAAGTTTCAGGTACATTAAATGCCGTTTTAGAAACAGGTTATTACAATAAAGTAACTATTCTAGCTCATAGTTTTGGTGTCGTTATTGCAACTGATTTGCTTGCAGATTATCAACAAGAGCATCGGATTCGCTATGTTTCTATGGGAGGATGCCTAAAATTTTTATCTTATAAGTCTAATCAGATTGAGAAAAAAATTAGGAAATGTATTAATAATGAACAGATAGAGACATGGATTGACTTTTATTCTAATCAAGATTGGCTATCTACAAAAACATTTATTCCCAAAGATTCTAATTCAGAAAAAATCTGTCATAGAGAAATTAAACTTCCCTTTTCATTACTAAAACAAATAACTGGAAAATCTCATGATCATTACTTTACAGATGAAGAAGTACTGAAAACAGTTTTAAATATAGAAAATCACAAATCCGATGTTGAAGCAACGTAAAATCAATATGAGTATTTGAGTAAAGCTTCATTTGAGTAAATACTTATTCCTTGTATGAGGAAAAAGACATATAGGAATCCGGTTTGATTTATGAAAAAATTAAGTATTGTAGGGTGCGTTAGGATGAAGTCCGTAACTCACCCTTATTAAGGCTTTGGTGCGTTACGCTACCGCTAACACACCCTACGTGTCTGTTCAAAAATCAAATAGTAGTCCTATAGTTTATTTGGAAGAATGCTTGAAACAAGAACCCCGTACATACAACTGAACTGCTTAGGAATTTCTTTGAGTATTCTATCTAACTGAGGAGAGAGTTTTTGTACTGAGTATGCTTGCTGTAACACATCTGACCACAGACCCCTATTTAGAAGGTGGATAAACAAATCAGAGTCCTAGTTAGGTTAAAGTCGATGACTGGGGGTAATGGAAGATGCAATCGTCCCTGCCACCCACAAGCTATTATGGATGAGAAAATATGCAGCATTAGGCTGAGGTTTGAGATGAAAATAGCAGTCTTCAGTACAAAGGCCTATGATCGACAGTTTTTAGCAGCTGCAAATTCATCTGCCCAACATGAGTTGGTGTTTTTTGAACCCCGCTTAAATCGGAATACTGCGATTTTAGCGGCGGGATTTCCGGCTGTTTGCGTATTTGTGCATGATCTGGTAGATGCCCCTACTTTAAAAATTCTCGCTTCCGGGGGAACTCGCCTCATTGCCCTCCGGTGTGCCGGATTTAATAATGTCGATTTACAAGCCGCAGCAGATTTGGGGATTAAAGTTGTGCGTGTTCCTGCCTATTCACCCTATGGAGTAGCAGAACACGCCGTGGGTTTGATTTTGAGCCTGAATCGCAAAATTCATCATGCCTATAACCGCGTCCGGGAAAGTAATTTTTCGCTCACAGGACTGTTGGGATTTAACTTGAATGGTCGCACAGTTGGGATTATTGGCACGGGCAAAATCGGTCTAATTTTGGGACAGATTATGAAGGGTTTTGGCTGCAATATACTAGCCTATGATGTCTATCGCAACGCCGAACTAGAGCAACTGGGTGGGAAATATGTAGAGTTGCCTGAGCTATTTGCTAACTCTGATATCATTTCCTTACATTGTCCCCTGATGCCTGAAACTCATCACTTGATCAATGCCGAGTCCATAGCCCAAATGAAGCCCAGGGTGATGTTAATCAATACTAGTCGAGGAGCGCTGATTGATACTCAAGCCGTGATTGAAGGTCTGAAGTCACGCAAAATAGGTTTTTTGGGTGTGGATGTCTACGAACAAGAATCAGATTTGTTCTTTGAGGATTTGTCTGGCGAAATCATTCAAGATGATGTTTTTCAACGCTTGACAACATTTCCTAACGTTTTGATTACTGGACATCAAGCCTTTTTTACTGAAGAAGCTCTGCACAATATTGCCGAAACAACTTTTGCTAATATTGCGGATATTGAACAGGGTCGTTCTTGTGCGAATGAGATTATGTATCAACCAGAAGTTGAAGCTAAGGCGCTGCTTAAGTAAAACTAAATATACAATCAAAGCAATTCTTTACTTATAGCATTTCCTAGTCTAATAAAGTACAAAACTATCTGCGTTTATCTGCGTCCATCTGCGTTTAATTATTACTGCTTGTACCTCACTTGAATGCAAAAGAGCGATCGCGATCTTTGCATATTCATTGTCCCCATTACTCCGAACGATAGGCGATGCGGAGACTTTGGGCTAAAATCACCAGAGATGCGATCGCCATCAATCCACCCCAAAACCAGTAAGGTAAAAGTAGATACTTTTGCATTTGTCCGGTATCAGAAAGTCCTAAAGGCCCAGCACTATAGCTAAATAAATAATTTATTTGGTGGTACACACTCACACAAGCTTGTACACCCAGAAATTGAATAGCGAACTCTTGTATCCACCGAGGAGCTTTCAGGGAAATACCCAAAATAATTATCCCCAGGATGGGAATTGCCAGCAATCCAAACCAAGAACGTACCCAAAGTAATGTTGAAAGTAACAAAAAACCACCCAGAAACTTTAAACTCAGGGAAGTTACGGTAAAAGTACGAGAAGCCAGAATCAAACCGGCTCCGGCCAGAGATGGCCCCATCGGACCGGCGGCGGCGACTAAAGCCGGGCCAATTGGCCCTAAAGCCCGTGAAATGCTATAAGTAGCAACGCCGGAACCATTACTAAAAATTTGTAATTGGTGAAACCGTCCCCCTAAGAGCAGAGCCATCAAGCCGTGACCCATTTCATGGAACCAAGTTGCCAAGATACTAAAAGGGTATAAAATGTAATCGCCTCCTGGAATTTGCCACAACAGAATAGTCGCGATCGCTGCGGCAATTAGCCAAGTTAGCCCCATAGATTCAACGGCTGGCGGAGTAAAGCTAGTTGGCCGTGTGTGAAAATCTTTTCCTGGTTCCTTCATGGTAATTACTCCAAATATTGGAGTGTACTTTCATCTATCCTAGTGTACTTACAGAAGTAGTACAATTGCTAGGTAATACAGCCGTTTGCACCCTGATTTAAAAGCTGTGGACTCAAGCGTTACACAGAACGATATAGTTATCTGTCGCCGGTCTGATGTGGATAATTTGTTCATCCTCCAAGATAGATGATAGGGGCTGTTGGAGGATGGCAAAAATCAATTAAGCCAGTTGAAAGAGAAACGTTACCAAATCTCCCTTACCCAGACTGATGCGATCGCCTGCTCTCAGACGGTGACGGTTACCCGGTAATAAAGGCGAGTTATTAATGTAAGTACCATTAGAACTGCCCACATCTTCGATGTAGTGAGAATCTCCCTCAATCCGAATATCTGCGTGTATTCGTGAGACAATTTCCGAATTAGAAAACCCGGAAACATCCACATCTGGGGGAATCCGGTCATTGGGTTTACCGATGTGAATCACAGACAGAGTTTGCGGCAATTCAATTTCGCGATCGCTTTGGACATGGAATAACCGTGCAGTTACCTGCTGCAATTGCGTCATGGAAGCAAATGGGGCGGGACTCGGTGCCACTGCCACAGGTTCTGGTTCTGGTGCGGGTGTTTCCACTGCCACAGGTTCCGGTTCTGGTTCTGGTTCTGGCGCTGCCATTGCCACAGGTTCCGGTTCTGGTTCTGGCTCTGGGGGTGGAGTCAGCACTTCTGGCTCAGAAAAGATAGGTTCAGCTGCAACAGTCGGTGTAGGTGGCGCTGATGCTTCTGGTGGTGACACAGAAATTGCTGTTGGCGGTAGGGGTGAAGCAGCCGGCGGATTGGGATCTGAGTTAATTCCCAAAGCATCTGGTTGTAAAAGTTCTAAAAGCGGATCAGGTTCAATTAACGGTGGTACTTCTATGGAGATGTCGGGGGCAACGGTGGCCACAGATGTGGCAGCAGCAGGTGCAGCACTTGAGTGGAGATTATAACCACATTGACCGCAGAAAGCAGCATCTGCTTGGACAGTTGCGCCGCAGTTAGGGCAGTTACTAGTGGTTGGTAACGGCGTATAACAAGCTTCACACTGGACAGCGCCGTCTGGATTGGGGTGATTGCAATTAGGACAGACGATCATCAATTTAAGCCTTTGTTCAAGATCATCGTAAAATAATATTGGCCAGCAGAGAAAACTTTGTAGACACTTCTGCTGTGAGACAGCGCCACAAAGAAAAGTTGCTCCGAAATTTAGCCAGTTCTAGGCGACTGCATGAGCAGCTGCTAGGAACAAGCTTCCATCTCCCGCCGATCAAAAGTTCGCTCAGGGGACAACTCTAGTTTTCAATTTTAACTATTACTCCTGATAGGAAAGTTAAGCTGGGAGTTCCGAACCTGCTGCTGCATCCAGTAACCACAAAAGTTCGCCTTGGGGTTGAATTAACCGGGATGGATAAGTGAAGTCATCTGCTACAGCCGCGAAGACTTGAGCTAAAGCTGGACGTTTATTCGCACCAGCAACCACAAAAATAACACTGCGTGCAGCATTGATAAATGGGTATGTGAAGGTTATGCGAGGGTTGCCGTCTTTGTTACCCACAGTAATCAGCCGGTCATGCACTTTTAAAGCCGGGGTGTGAGGAAACAAAGATGCGGTATGTGCATCATCACCCATTCCTAGCAATACTACATCCAAAGCCGGAAAGTCCTGGGGGGAAGAATTAAAAAATTCTCGCAGATGCTGTTCGTATTTGGCGGCTGATACTGTGGGATCTCCATCTAAAGTGGGTACAGAGTGAATGTTAGCGGCGGGGATATCAACGCGGTCTAACCACGCCCGCCGCGCCATTAGTTCATTGCTATCGGGATGATCTGCTGGTACATAACGTTCATCGCCCCAAAAGATATGAATTTTATCCCAAGGCAGTTTTTGATCAGCGATCGCCTCGTACAATGGCTTTGGTGTACTACCACCAGCTAAGGCGATGGTAAATTGTCCCCGTTGTTCAATGGCGGTTGATAACTGAGAAAGAATTAACTCTAGCGATCGCGCTACTAATGCAGAAATATCTGGGAGAACTTCAACCTTTTTATTCATGGTTTCATGATCATATTGCCGACTTCCAGCAATACCATACCCAACTTATGACTATTCTCCGTTTTAACTTTTGAAACTTTTAACATGATGCCGGAATTGGACACCAGGGGACAAGGGGTGAAAACTCCTGATTCCCGTGTACAGAGGTGATGAATTGCGTCTTTAGCTACTCGCTCACAAACAGCTGATCCCAGCCGGCGATCGCCTCTCTTTGAGCCATTAACAACTGCTGGATACCTTTTTCGCCAAAATCTAGTAGCTGATTTAACTGAGTCCGGCTATAACTGCCGGCTTCTGCCGTTCCCTGGACTTCAATTATACCCAAGTGTTGATTCATCACCACGTTGAAATCTACAGTTGCTGCCACATCTTCAATGTAGTTTAAATCTAAATATGGCTCGCCTTGCAATAAACCCACAGATACTGCTGCTACTTGCCCACATAAAGGCGATCGCTCTAATACACCCTGCTGCAATAATTGAGACACCGCATGAGCTAAAGCCACAAACCCGCCTGTAATCGCCGCTGTTCTAGTGCCAGCATCTGCTTGTAACACATCAGCATCTACAGTCAGCGTTCGTTCTCCCAAAGCTTGAAAATCAATTGCTCCCCGTAAACTACGTCCAATTAAACGTTGAATTTCTTGAGTTCGTCCAGACAACTTCAACAATTCCCGTGCTTGCCGTTCTTGTGTAGCTGAAGGTAACATCCGATACTCAGATGTTAACCAACCTTTGCCCGTTCCAGCTAAAAACTTCGGCACTCCTTCACTAACACTGACAGTACAAAGTACCTGAGTGTCTCCAAATCGTGTCAGGACGGAACCGGGAGCAAAGCGGGTAAAACCGGGATGAAAGCTGATGGGACGGAGTTCGTAGGGTTGCCGACCATCGGGACGCTGCCAAACCATGAGACTTGCCTCAGAAATTTTATACAGAACTATACTGCTTTTAGGTTACCAGATACCGCCTGTCAGACAATTTTGGATTTTGGATTTTGGATTTCGGATTTTGGTTCAACTTACAGATAAATCTAGTAAAAGTCGGCGTAAATAAACAGACCATGTAAAATCAATGAAAAGCCTATAAAATTAACGGCGTAGCTGAAACCAAATATAAATTTAAATGTAGAGACGTTCCATGGAACGTCTCTACTATTGGTCATAGTCAAAATCTGTCAGTATTTACCCAAAAAATGAGATTTTTACTTATGAATATCGGATTTGTAGTAATAGCCGATTTGAGGTCACAGGGGGTTTAACTTTGTGGAAACAAGAAGGATCTTGAACGAAACCAAATCCTTTTTTTCCAGTAATAACTATTTGCTTGTCTCTACCGTAGTGATTCAGTATGGCATCATCAGCTTGGCAATTAGAAGTCAGCAACATATATAATGGCTTGTGCTGATGAGAGTGCTTAATCATGATATGAGGCGCAGAATTTATATCTACATCCGTAATATAAAAATATGCTGTCATAAAGTTATAGCCAGCAATATCATAATGAAAATTAGTCGGTGGGTAGCTTTTCTTAATTTCTGATTCTGGCAAATCTGAAGCAAAACTCCAAGTTAAATGCTGTGTAATCAGTGTTGGCCAATACTGGAGATATTCATGGACAATTTCTAAAAGTAGAGGATCATGAACAATTGCCTCTATAGCCTGACAATCTGTGACGTTATTGACCAAGCCTCTCATCACATAACGCTCACCTTGTAAATGACCATTTTTGACATTATCTGCGAAAAAAACATCATTAAAGCCTGGTTCTTTGCAAGGAGTTATCCTGGCAAATTCCAAGATTTCTTCGACCATATTCATCGGGATTTGCAAATCAAATGCTACACCGCAATCACGCAGATCAGCCACAGCTTTTTGGACTGCAATATCTGTAAATATCGATTGGCGGCGTATTTCTAACCGATTTTCATAAACAGTGGGATTCAAGCTTTGTAATTGATTTTGGAGAATACTGTATGCTTGGCGAACACCATGAAATCTACTCAAACGTTGTAAATATTGCTTTTTGACTCTTTTTTGAAAGTCATTTTTTAAATGATTTTGTTGTAATTGAGTTTGCACCATGATTTCAGTAAATTAATTTTTATGCGTCCGTAACTCCCCCTAAAATCCATCACTGAGCAAGCATTATGGATGTAAATAAACAGCAATATTTCTAGAAAAGAGTGGTTTAAATCTATCTCTAATGATGCTGTTGAGATCATCGTCTGACTTTAATCAGTTAATCTCTATCTCAAGGAATAAATAATACTATACATAATTTGTTTAAGCGTGTAATTCTATACTTGTAGCTAAATTTCCAGAGGAAAATAAGTAGCCATCCTAAATTATTCGTGAAAACCAATAACCCCGGTTTCTTGAAGAAACTAGTACAAGTTGGCGTAAATCAACAGACCATTCAAAATCCATGAAAAGCCCATTTTATAAGCTTTTTGACTTTTGACTTTTGACTTTTGACTTCCGCCTTGCGGTACTAGGGTTTTAAAGCTTCGTAATTTTTACAATTGAACCTCCCATGACTAGAAGTCACGAATGTGCAGCTTGCAGAAATCAATTTTGATTGCTATATCTCAATTTGCCAAAGTTAGTCTTGTGTTGTTGCAAAATCTCTATAGGCAGGATTGAAGATTAAGTAATCAGCGTGAATTTATTAAATAACCCAATTTTCAGGAATTTACTGTAATTTCAGGGCATAGAAAGCAGAGTCGAAATGTTTTGCTGTACCATCTCTGGTAATTGGTCACCGTTGATAGTCAACAGGCGGCGGCGACGGTCGTAATATTCTAGGATGGGGACGGTGCGATCGTAAAATAATTCTACCCGACGTTGCACAATTTCGGGTTGGTCATCTGGAAGAGAACGCCCCAAAGAGCGACTAACCATAATAGCTTCTGGGACTTGTAAATAAATCGCCCAATCCAACTTTTGCCCTAAATCATCCAACAAAAAATCCAATTCCTCAGCTTGAAACGCAGTCCGAGGATAACCCTCTAAGACCCAACCCTGATTCACTTTCGGCTTTTGAAGTTGCAAACGGATAAATTCAATCATGATTTCATCCGGGACTAGCTCGCCCTTTGTGACATAGGGTTGTGCATAGCGACCTAAATCACTCACATCAGCCATCGCTTCTCGTAAAATCTCACCTGTGGAAATTTGAGGTATGTCAAAATTTCTGCACAGCCTTTGTGCTTGGGTGCTTTTCCCCGATCCTGAACCTCCCAAAAACACTAATCTCACACCAACTCACTCCTATTTCGGTAAAATTAATTACAGTGTAAATCTGTTTTGCCCAAATCAAGATGATAATTGTTTGCTGCTTCCAGTTTTGTCCATTATTTTGACTTGTCAATTCTGTACAGTCATTAGTTTGATGCAAAAACGAAAATCTCCATAATGCTTGACTTGAAGACAAACCTAGTGTTTGACTAAGAGTGCAGATTGCCGAAAACAGCATTAATTATCCAGGTAGATTTGTAGCTACGTCTCTGCAAAATTGTCTAATTCTTTGCTATTTTTTGAATTTTCCCTATGATTGCCCAATCAGAAACTCCCAGCCTCAATTCAACTCTCAGCTTACCGTATCCAGTTGCCGGACTAGTGCAAGTTTTTACTAGTACACAACGTAATTTTTTTACCGATGTTATAGCCCAATCGCTGAGAATTGCCGGCCAAGGTACACCAGTATTGGTAGTACAATTTCTGAAAGGCGGTATTCGTCAAGGTCAAGAGCGACCAATTCAATTAGGGCAAAATTTAGATTGGATTCGCTGTGATTTGCCTCGCTGCATCGACACACCGCATCTAGACGCAGCCGAAGACCAAGCTTTACAACAACTTTGGCAATATACACAACAAGTAGTCAGCGAGAGTAAATATGCTCTCGTAGTTTTAGATGAATTAAGTTTAGCGATTAACTTTGGCTTAATTCCTGAAACAGAAGTTTTAGAATTTCTCGCACAACGCCCCCCTCATGTGGATATTATTCTTACAGGAACCCAGATGCCGAAATCTCTCTTAGATATGGCAGACCAAATTACCGAAATCCGTCGCAGTCATCGACCTTAAGCTGATTCTCGATTGGGATTGATATGTTGTAGATTTATGCAAAAAGAGGTCAAACGTGCTGAAAAATGATAAATGGATTATTGAACAAGCCAAACTAGGGATGATTTCGCCATTTGAAAGTTCTCTAGTGCGGCAGATTGAAGACAGGCGAGTCATTAGTTACGGTTTGTCTAGCTATGGCTATGATTTAAGATTATCTCCTACAGATTTTCGGATTTTTAGACATATTCCAGGTACGATTGTTAATCCCAAGCGGTTCAATCCTGACAACCTAGAATCTATTGCACTGCAATCTGATGAAGATGGATCATTTTTCATTATTCCCGCAAATTCATATGCTTTGGGTGTTTCCCTGGAACGATTGCGGATTCCTGCGAACATCACAGTTATTTGTATTGGAAAATCAACTATGGCTCGTTGTGGAATTATTGCCAACATAACTCCTGCGGAAGCTTCATGGGAAGGCTTCTTGACTCTGGAGTTTAGCAATGCTTCTAGTGCTGACTGTCGCGTCTACGCTAATGAGGGTGTGTTGCAGCTACTCTTTTTAGAAGGGGAGCCATGTCAAACAACTTACGCCGAGCGCTTTGGCAAATATCAAAATCAACCACAAACTGTCACCATTGCCAAGGTGTAAAAGTCAGACAATTTTAGATTTGGGATTTGGGATAGCGCAGCGTCTCGTAGAGAGCGTCTTTGGGATTGATTCCACAGATAAATCTGGGGGATTATACAATTAAGGAAGTATTGGTCAAAAAATTATTAATTGCTGCTGATCAAGTTTGATCAGCAGCAGTTTGGTGTAAATATTTAACAGAATTATTGTAGAAAAATATAGATGAATTTGGCTTTTGCACACACTATCAGTGATGTCTAATATCTAATCTGACATAGTGCCATCAGGGAGAGTAGCATTACGAAAATTTGCTCCTTCCAAGTTGGCATTAGTCAAATTTGCATCTCGTAAATTGGCACGATCCAAATCAGCTTTATGCAGGTTGGCTCCTGACAAGTTAGCGCCTTCTAGATTGGCAGCTGTCAGATAGGTTGTACTTAAATCTGCATTAGTGAGATTTGCATCTTCGAGATGTGCTTTATTCAGGTTGGCTTTACTCAGATTTGCACCGCTAAGATTAACTTGATGTAGGATTGCGCCCCCCAGATTGGCTCTACTCAAATCAACTTGAGAAAAATCTCTTTCTCCAGACGCATAGCGTTGCAGAAAATTATTGACATCCATATCTACCTCATGCAAGTAGAGATATAAGGAACTGTTAATTAATGACAGCCATTTAATTATTTATGTCGCACTGCGAGAAGTTAACAAGTTCCACAAGAAAACAGCAATGATAGCACCAATTATCGCGACGATGATACCTGTAATACTGAGAGTAGGAGCCGTTAGGGCAAAGGTTCCTGTACTAAAAAATACTCCCAAGCTACCACCAATAAAAGCGCCAATAATTCCCAGCAAGATGGTTGCTAAAATTCCACCACCTTGATGTCCTGGGTAAATGGCTTTAGCGATCGCACCAGCAATTAAACCTAAAACAATCCAAGCAATAATGTTCATGATTTTTATTTTTAGTAGCTATTTTTACTGATAGACATAGGCTAACAATTCCCATCTTGGTATTCAATCTGTCATCAGAACTAATTATTGAGAGCCTCAATTGATTATTTGGGTGATTAGCACTTCTTTTGGTATATACCTATATGGAATCTTCAGGGTTATGCACGTATCAATTCTGCGTGATAGCTGGCGTGGCGTAGCCATAGATGCGCCGATGATCTGAGAATTTACGAATCACAAACAAATGAGGGGTAGAAAGATATTGGCACAGGTTGACAAAAAAACGGTATAAGCTGTTTTATCTACGCTCTTTTTTCGACTTTACTATGGCAACGATTAACGACAACTACCTGAAGCTGAAAGCTGGTTACCTGTTTCCCGAAATTGCCCGGCGGGTGAATGCCTTTGCCGAAGCTAATCCTGACGCGAAAATTATTCGCTTGGGCATTGGCGATGTGACAGAACCTCTGCCGGAAGCTTGCCGTACAGCGATGATTCAGGCTGTGGAAGAAATGGGCGATCGCACTACCTTTAAAGGCTATGGTCCAGAACAAGGTTATGCTTGGTTAAGGGAAAAAATTGCCGCCCACGATTTTCAAGCCAGAGGGGCGGATATCGATGCCTCAGAAATCTTTATCTCCGATGGTTCCAAATGCGATACAGGCAACATTCTCGACATTTTCGGCAAAAATAACATAATTGCAGTTACTGACCCTGTATACCCCGTCTATGTAGACACTAACGTCATGGCTGGTAATACTGGGGATGCCAACGATCAAGGCGAATTTGGCGGTTTAGTATATCTACCGATTTCGGCTGAGAATAACTTCAAGGCTGAAATTCCTTCCCAGAAAGTCGATTTAATTTATCTGTGTTTCCCCAATAACCCCACTGGTGCAACTGCTACCAAAGAATATCTCACAGCGTGGGTAGATTATGCCAAAGCGAATAACTCAATTATTTTCTTTGATGCTGCCTACGAAGCTTATATCACCGATCCCGCCCTTCCTCATTCCATATACGAGATTGAAGGCGCAAGAGAATGTGCCATTGAGTTTCGTTCTTTCTCCAAGAATGCAGGTTTTACCGGAACCCGTTGCGCGTTAACCGTTGTACCCAAGACGCTGACAGCAAAAGCGGCTGATGGTTCCGATGTGGAACTGTGGAAGCTGTGGAATCGCCGCCAATCGACTAAATTTAATGGCGTTTCCTACATCATCCAACGGGGTGCAGAAGCGGTTTACTCCGAGGCAGGACAGGCGCAAATTAAAGCCTTGGTGAGTTTTTACCTAGAAAATGCCCAAATTATTCGTGAACAACTATTAGCGGCTGGATTAGCTGTGTATGGTGGGGTAAATGCACCTTATGTATGGGTAAAAACTCCGAATAACTTATCTAGTTGGGACTTTTTCGACAAGCTGCTGCAAACTGTGAATGTAGTGGGTACACCCGGTTCTGGTTTTGGCGCTGCGGGTGAAGGTTACTTCCGCATTTCCGCATTTAATAGTCGGGAAAATGTCGAAGAAGCTATGAAGCGGATTACCGAAAAGTTTAAAGTGTAAAAATCTGTGGTGGGCATTACCCACCATAAAAATTTCCGCATTTAATAGTCGGGAAAATGTCGAAGAAGCTATGAAGCGGATTACCGAAAAGTTTAAAGTGTAAAAATCTGTGGTGGGCATTACCCACCATAAAATATTTCTTGTCATTTGTCCTTCCTTCTCTCTTTCTTTGTGTACTTTGCGCCCTTTGCGGTTCGTTCCTCATATAAAATATGATCAACTTAGCAGTAATTCAGTATTAACAACTTCTATGGTTTTACTTCTGAAATAATAGTAACTAGCGGTGGTGTTGATAGATTAGAAATTTATAAGATTTTAGGTGTCAAGGAAGTTTGGTTTTTTAGAAATAATCAATTTGAAATTTATATTTTGCAGGGTGAAAATTATCAACAAGTTGTCAAAAGTGAGTTATTGCCAAATCTAGATTTAGAACTATTGGCGGAATATGCGATCGCACCCGATCCTTTAGAAGCTATACTAGCATTTCGGGAAAAAGTTAAAGCAAGTTTGGGTTACTGATTTTTCACCTTTGTCTTTGGCAATCGAATTGTAAAAATCGTGCCTTCCCCCCAAGTCGAATCAAAAAATAACTCTCCTTGATGATTGTTCGTGACAATTTGATAGCTATTGGGCAATCCCATACCTGTCCCTTTACCGACAGTTTTAGTAGTAAAAAAAGGATTGAAAATCCTAGCTTTAACCTCTAGAGTCATGCCTATCCCGTTATCTTGCACCGAAATTGAAACCGCCTCCGATGGCTCTACCATTGTAGTGATAGTAATCATGCCCTGATAGGTTGGGTCAACCTCCATGATTTGCCGTTCTTCAATGGCTTGAATAGCATTCATCAACAGGTTCATAAACACCTGATTTAGCAAGCCAACATAGCATTCAAATTTAGGCAGATTGCCATAGTTCTTAATTAAAACAATCTCTGGCAAACCCGTTTGACCATTTAACTGACTTTGTAAAATCATCAGGGTACTATCAATATTTTCATGCAGGTCTACTGCTTTTAGGCAAGCTTCATCTAGGCGTGAAAAGGTTCGCAGAGATTTGACAATATCCTGAATCCGTAATGCCCCTGTCTTCATTGATTGAATAGTTTTAGGTAAGTCTTGGACGATAAACTCTAAATCAACTTCTTCCACGACCTTCATGATTTCTGTGGAAGGATTAGTATCGGAGGCTTGGTAAAGTTGAACAATTTTTAATAAAGCTTCAGTATATTCGGTTACAGGTTCTAGGTTGCCATAGATAAAATTGACTGGATTGTTAATCTCATGGGCAATACCTGCTACCAGTTGACCCAAGCTGGACATTTTTTCTGATTGAATCAGTTGCACTTGGGTTTGTTGTAATTCTTGATAAGCTCGTTGGAGTTCTTGACTTTTGCACTGGGAAGTTTGATAAAGGTTGGCTTGTTGAATAGCGATCGCCAATTGAGTTGCTAAGTTTTGTAATAGCTCAATTTCATCGGGTTCCCAAGCCAGACTCCCATCCACTCGTCCCATCTTAAATGCACCTATTTTACCCTCGGTGTGAATCGGTAAAGCTAGATAAAGATTAATCTTCATTGATTCACAAAATGTTGTTAGCTCTTGATCTGGAATATCCTCTGGATTTTGGAGATCAAGTGTATAAATTTTGTCTTCAAAGATATGCTGAAATAACCGAGGAAATTCCTCAAGCTGATAAGAGCCTAACCAACTGCGAAGTTGGGGATTTCGCTGTTCTTGCACTACTTCCAACAGGGGTGTTTTAGTATCGCAACGATACCAACCAAAGGTACAAATATCCACCTTGAGTTGCTGAAAAATGGCGTTGACAGCACTCTCAAGAATACTTTCTAAGGCTAGGGAGTTGCGAATTTCTGTGCTGAGGTGATTGAGCAGTTGGCTGCGCTCCAGGAGGTCTGTGAGTTGACTTTGGGCTTGTTGTAGTTCAGTCAAGGTATCTTCTAAGTCACTGGTTTGCAGCCGATAAGATACTTCAGACTCTTGCAATTCTTGATATTGCTTTTTCAGTAAAGCATCTGCCCTATAGACAAAGGCAAAGAGTAAAATGTAAAGAATTGCCAAAATGAGCGAGACTTTGACAATAATCGTGACTTGGGTGGATCTAATCTGATGCAACCAAGGGGTAACATCGGTATAGACCTCAAATACACCGATGATCTTTTTGTTAGTCTGCTGATCATAAATCGGAATATAGCTTCCGAGTAAATGACGATTTTTAATCTTGCTGGTTAAACCTGTAAAGGTATCTCGGTGTCCAATGTGACTGACAATTTGTCCAGATTTAGCCGCTTGAAAAGCCGAAGATTTGGTTATCTTTCCAATTTGAGCGAACTCCGTCGAGAATATCGTCCGCCCTTGCAAATCAAAAATCTTGACTTTGGCTATGGACGAACCTTGAACTTGAAGTAGCACCGCTCTATGAATCTGGCTAATTCTAGGGTCTGCTAATAGCTCTTGATCACTCAGGGTTTTGGTAGAGGAAAAAAATGACCCATACTTTCTCCAGAGGTTATTCGCAAGTATTTTTGTGAGGACAACATTATCTTCTTCCTTAATATTGACTACGTTCTTTACAGCCTGCTGACGATAGAACCCAGTCAGCCAGCCCATAGCCAGGGTAAATGAAAGGAGGCTAACAATCGAGAAATTTTGCAGTAACTTAAAACGTTGTGGCGATACCGAGGTATCCCCTAATAAAAGTCGCTTGAGGAATGTGTTTGTTTTTAACCTGGGCGGTTGAGTGAATTTTATGGGTGAATTCATGAAACTATTAATCCTAATTAAACTTAAATGGCATTAAGAAAAGATGAAACCTCCCATTTAACAGGGTATGGTAAGTAGTATTTAAAACGATGGAATTTTAGTACATCACAGGAGACAACATCTTCTGGACTGACAACCCCCACGCCCAAAAGCCTTGTCAATAATAGATTTGCCGTTATCTTAGTGCCATTCAATTTTCGGATTATATTGTAGGTTTATATACATATATATCTCATATATCTCAATTTTATGTTTATTTATCTAGTTGGAAATTTTTCGATAAGCTGCTGCAAACTGTGACTGTAGTACACCGGGTTCTGGTTTTGGCGCTGCGGGTGAAAGCTACTTCCGCATTTCCGCATTTAATAGTCGGGAAAATGTCGAAGAAGCCATGAAGCGGATTACCGAAAAGTTTAAGGTTTAAAAATCTGTGGTGGGCATTGCCTACCATAAAACATTTCTTTGTCATCTTTCCTTCCTTCTCCCTTTCTTTGTGTACTTCTCCCAAAAGGAGAGGCTAGCGCCAATGCGGTATGTGCTTCGCGCACGCTACGTGTAAAGCATACGGCATAGCTACGCTTAAAGCGGAGCTTTCGCTTTAGCGATACGATCCTCATATAAAAATAAAAAAAGAATTTCCAAATTTAGCGATTGAAATAATAGTAACTAGCGGGGGGGTTGATAAATTAGAAATTTATAAAATTTTAGGTGTCAAGGAAGTTTGGTTTTTTAGAAATAATCAATTTGAAATTTATATTTTGCAGAGTGAAAATTATCAACAATTTGTCAAAAGTGAGTTATTGCCAAATCTGGATTTAGAAATATTGGCGGAATATGCGATCGCACCAGATCCTTTAGAGGCTATACTAGGATTTCGGGAAAAAGTTAAAGCAAGTTTGGGTTAAAATTCTGTAGATTATGGAATATATTTATTTAATTCCTCAACTAACTCATGTACTGTTGTGCAAGGATTATCACTTTCTGGATTAGGCGGATTATATTGGTTGAGAAGCTTTTTAGCGTTTTTGATAGCAATAGGTTGTAGTTCTTCTAACTCTTCATGAATTGCAGCACTATTTTTTTTATATTTATTTTTTAGGAATTTATTTAACTTAGGAATGTAATCTTGGCGAGGAAGTCCAGTATTGAGAAATTCAAAATGTAATACATACCATAATTCAAACGCCTCATTAGAGTAAGCAACTTTAAATCCTGCTTTATGAGCATTTTTTATTGCATTTTTGAAATCTTGCTTCGGACAATCATCGCGGTCAAATACGCACCAAATTTGGTCATAATCTCCTTGATTATTCAACTCTTTTGCTTTTTCTACTAGCTTACTCGGATTATAGCCGAATCCTCTGACATCAACATCAATTACATCTTTGGGGACACGAAAAGATTTAAAGTAATTTGGTTCAGTTTTTTCACCTTCACAAATAATTAAAAATATTTGTCTTAACTCTCTATTGGCAACTTTTCTAACAGAATAACCCCGATTTTGCACTTCCCTTGTTTTTTTAGGCATCAGGATTACCCAAAATTTGGCTTAAGTTACCAATAAAGGGAATAGCGCCATATTTGCCTTTAATGTAATCATTTTCAAATGAAGCATCATTCCTGATTGGATATTCAACGAGAGAATATAAATCTGTAGCACCATATTTGTTCTTTTCGGTAAACCAAATCTGATCTCTCCGAAATAGTTTATTACTCAGCAGGTTGGTATCGTGTGTCATAAATATCAATTGTGCATTTTTATAATTTGTTTCCTGAGAGTTAAATATTTCTACGATTGCTTTAGTAATTAGAGGATGAAGTCTAGCGTCAAATTCATCAAATATCAAAACATCACCATTTTTAAAAGTATCTACCAAAATCCCGGCGATAGAAACTATTTTTTGAGTTCCTTCGGACTCCTGCTCATATAAATCAAATAATTCCAGAGATATATGATTACCTTGACTATCAAATTTTTGATGTGCAGTTTTAATTAATATTGCTTTTAAAATTCCGCTCTTCACAATCATTTTTTTGAATTCTTCCGATGTATTTTCAGGCAAAGGCAAAGAATTAAGCCTAATTTCTGTTTCTTTTACTGTTATTTCTCTGATGCCTAAATCTAATTTTTTTATTAGTTGAATAATGTCTGCTCTATTATCATTACCTTCTGCTAAATAGCTAACTGTATAATTTAAATCAGAAATGTCATCTAAGCCTGAAATTATTTTTAATTTTCTTGTGAGCCAATCTAGTATTTTTTGAGCTATTTCAACATTAAATTGAGCAGCTACTGATAAAAAAAGTGCATTATGCCTAGTTTTTGAATCAATTCCCCCACCTTTAAAAATTTTAGATATATTGAATATATCAGTAGATTCTTCGTGATTACGTTCAAACAGACGAGTTTCTCTTTTATTAGGAACATAAAATAGCCACTCTGAAACAACACTTTTTTGAGTAGCTTTAAACCCATATCTATACTTTTTACCATCTAATAAAAACACAATTTCAAATAAAGAGGGTTCTGTTTCAGTTTCTGTACTAAGTCTAAATGGTTCAACTCCTATTTGTTCTGTGCTTTGAGTTTCTTTAGAGGAGTTAATCATAAACCATTTCATAAAGCTGATGGCTTTTGCTAGGTTACTCTTACCACTAGCATTAGCACCATAAATGGCAGCACTTTTGAGTAATGTAAGTTCATTATCTACGGCAAAAGTATTGTTATCATCAACTTTTGGGTCTTTGGCTACAATGTTAGCTGCAACCATGCTAAAGGTGACTTTATCTTTAAATGATCTGTAATTAGCAATACTAAACTCTATGAGCATAGTTAAGTTCTATTTCTAAAGGACATATTCGTGATATTTTCACAAATATCTAGTTTAAGCATAGCGGTTATCGATATATTCTCAACAGTAATTTTGTTGGTACATAAGCACTATTAAAATTAATATAAGTGAAAAAATTAGATGTATATGAAGAAATATAAATTAACTGTAGGGCTACCATACCTTGAGATGGTGCGTTGCGCTGTGCGACAACACACCCTACACTTGATTTGTCTTTACATAGTTATAAATATTTCAGCCTACCTACTTAGTGAAGCTTAATCATATAAAAGGCGATCGCGCAAATAAGCTCAAATAAATTGATACCAAGGTAAGATCGGCTTACAATGAGTGTCGGGAGTCTCATAACCCGGACAAATTAATGAATGCTGACGAATTTTTCCAACAGGGATTCAATAATCATTTGCAAGGGGACTATCAAGAAGCCATAGCAAATTATACTCAGGCGATTAACCTATATCCAGACTACGCGGAAGCTTACTATAACCGGGGGATTATTCTCAGCGCTGAACTTCAAGATTATCATGGCGCGATCGCTGATTTTGAGCAAGCAATAGATATTAATCCCCAGTTTGCTGAAGCATATTGCAACCGGGGAAATGCACGTTATTTTTTAGCCGATTATGAGGGTGCGATCGCAGATCATGATCAAGCCATAGAAATCAAGCCCAGTTTTGCTGAATCTTACCACAGTCGAGGTAATGCCTACTTGGCTTTAGCAGCATACGATCAAGCGATCGCGAATTATCAACAAGCAATAGAAAATAATCCTCAGTTAGCTACCAAAATCAACGGTGATATTGCCAAGGCTTTACATAATCGGGGTGTGGCGCGTTGCAATTGTGGGGATAATCAAGGAGCGATCGCTGATTTTCAACAAGCTTTACAATGGCATCCTTATTTTGCCCCAGCTTACAGCAGTCGGGGTAACATCTATTATATTTTAGGAAAGTATCAGCAAGCGATCGCTGAACATGACCGCGCCTTAGAACTAGATCCCAATTTAGCCGCAGCTTACCATAATCGGGGTAATGCCCGCTATGCTCTCCAAGAAAATCAGGACGCGATCAAAGATTACAATCAGGCTTTAAAAATTCACCCCCACTTTGCGGAAGCTTACTATAATCGGGGTCTTGTTTATGCTCGTCTCCAAGATTTTCAGCAAGCTTTGGCTGACTTTAATCAAGCTTTGACTCTGAACCCTGATGATGTCCAAGCCTACTCTGAACGGGGTTTAGTTCAAGAAACTTTAGGAGACTATCACCAAGCCCTTGAGGATTATAGTCAGGCATTGCAAAAAAACCCGACTTTAGCTTTAGTATACGGCTTGCGGGCTAATGTTCGTCGTCTGTTAGGAGATTATCAAGGCGCAATTGATGATAGTAATCGACTCTTACAACTTGATCCTCATCTCGCTCAAGGATACTGCGATCGCGCTACAGCCCGTCGGAGTTTGGGAGATTATCAAGGGTCAGTCCCCGATTATACTATGGCATTGCAGCTTGATCCTAATTTAGCTGAAGCTTATTATGGCCGAGGTATTGCCTACGAAATTTTGCAAGACTTCCTCGCAGCAGTCGCAGATAATACTCAAGCAATCGGGCTTTTTCCTGAGTTTTCCCAAGCCTACTGCAATCGGGGTAATGCTCATCGTTTTTTGGGAAATGAAAAACAGGCGATCGCGGATTATAATCGAGCATTAGAAATTAATCCTGATCTAATTGAAGCTTATTACAATCGGGGTTCTCTGTGCTATGCTCTGCAAGACTATCAGGGTGCTGTTGCAGATTACACCCAGGCATTACAAAGAAATCCTCAGTCTGCTACATTTTATAGCGATCGCGCCAATGCTCGCTATGCTCTGCAAGACTATCAAGGCGCAATAGAAGATTATCATCAAGCTCTGGCTATAGACTCTAGTAGAGCCGAAGACTGGTATAATCGGGGTCGTAGCCTTTCTGTGCTGGGAGAGTTAACCGCCGGGTTGGCTGATTTGAACCAAGCTTTACAACGTCAGCCTTATTGGGCTTCAGCCTATATGCTGCGGGCTGATATCCGCCGTCGCTTAGAAGACTATCAAGGTGCAATTGCGGACTTTCAGAAATCGGCCGATATCTATCAGCGAGAAGGAAATATCCAGTATTATCAACAAATTATGCAGGCGATCGCACAGCTTGAGCATTTATAATTGTTGTAGCAAAGTTAGACGCAACGTCTCTACATTTTTTCTCACCAGATGTCTACGAAATAACTCTATATAATTGTCTATTTTTTCTAATTATTTTGTTGTCATATTCAGCGAATGTGGCGTGTAATGCTGTTGCATAACTGATAATTTTGCTAGAATACATTCAAAGCTTTGTGGAATCGTCTCTTCGTAAACTTCCTGTGCTTGTAGAAATTACCATCAACTTACCAAACTAACATTATGAATCGCTTCACCTCTGGCTTGTTTGTAGGTTTGCAAGCGTCTATGTCCTCTCTGGCTATATCTCAGAGAACTGATACTGCTAAACCCCTACCTCTTTCTAACTATATGTATGACGGTGAACTTAACTTTGACCGTGGATCGGGACGCATCGGGCGCGGTTGCTAAATCCGCCTTAATTAAGTTGAATATTCTCTCATTGAGTAATTACTGCAATCTTCATGAGAGAAATTAAGCTATGCGATCGCCTCTGGCGTGGCTTTGTCAATCGCCAATAGTCTGTTCTGGAAATCATTCTATGAGCCAGAATTTTGCCAGGCGATCGCATTCAATTATGATTAATTTCAGGTCATTTACAACTTGATGGCCTGTTGTTTTGTATTATACTTGAGAAATCAACACTAGAGTTAAAATTATTATAAAATTTTCGACTATTGAATTTTTTAATATTTGCCCAAAAACCAGAATAATTTCACAAAATGGCTAAAGAAATAGAACGGAAATATTTACTCAAAGAAGATACTTGGCGAAAAGTAGCTCAAGGAAGTGTCTATTGTCAAGGATATATTGCTACGAAAGATCAAGTTACTGTCCGTGTGCGGATCATCGAAAATCAAGGTTATGTGACGATTAAAGGGCCTAGCGTTGAATGTTCCAGATTAGAGTTTGAGTATCCCATTCCTGTAGAAGATGCTCAAGAAATGCTGAATACATTGTGTCAAAAACCTTTTATCGAAAAAATTAGATACAAAGTAGCGTGGGGTGGTTTGATTTGGGAAATAGACGAGTTTGATGGTCTAAATAAAGGATTGATTTTAGCAGAAGTCGAACTCAATGATGCAAATCAACAGATTGAACTACCTCCTTGGATTGGTGAAGAAGTATCCCACGATCATAGATATTTCAATAGCTATTTGGTAACAAATCCCTTTTCACAATGGTAATTGTGGCTAATTGACACTCCCCGCGATAAATCGACAGGGATTCTTGGTTCAACGAAACCACTTAACCTAGAGTCCTTGCGTTGTCTAAACCAGAGGTGGGATTCTCCCCAAGCGTTAATTCGGGTATGCCCTACCCTATTTGCATGAGTGCAAGTCCTGTTTCGTTTGAAACAATTTGTTTCAAAATGCTGATTCGTCTAGCCCCTATGAATCTTTTACCTACTGCTAGGAGGAAACTAGAACAATGCAGTAGAACCGCATAGATTCAATTATCTTGGCGAAGCCTCTCCCTTTGGGAGAAGGTTCAGGCTTTGTCTTTCGACAGCTAGGTTTTTTAAGTGGTTGATTACCTTTCCACTACAATCAGTATAGCAGCACCTTAGTACATTAATGAATTAAAAGTCGTCGTAGAACGACGGGGCTTTAAACCCAATTTTTCGGTAACTGATTCAATTTTAAATATGACTTTCCAATATACCGAAGCACTCGTCACCATAGCATCTGTTAATTTTGAAAATCTGGTAAATTTCTATACAGAATTACTTGATAAAAAACCATCATCTCTCATCCCCAACGTTTATGCAGAGTTTCAACTTCCTGGTGTAAGATTGGGGATTTTTCAACCTCAAAAAAACCATACATCGGAATTTGCCAACTCAGCCAACAGTCAGATAAGTTTGTGTTTAGAAGTGACTAATTTAGAAGTAGCGATCGCACATCTGGCAAACTTAGGCTATCCACCCCCCGGAGAAATCTCCACAGCTTCTCACGGGAGAGAAATTTACGCTTATGACCCCGATGGCAATCGGTTGATTTTACACCAAAAATAGACGCAATCAATAACTTCCAAATAAACAAACACCCAAAAACCTAACTAAATAAACCTCTCACTTCTTTCTTTCTCTGTGTCCTCTCTACGAGACGCTGCGCGAACTGTGCCTCTGTGGTAGCCTTCGGCAAGCTACGCTAACGTTTATTTCTTAAAAAAGTGTTATAATTAGTGGCTATTGGTAATTAACTATGTCTTTAACTCAAAACTATAAATTAAACCTGATTCAATGGTATCCAGGTCATATTGCTAAAGCGGAAAAGAAGCTGAAAGAACAGCTAACGCGGGTAGATGTGGTACTGGAAGTCCGAGACGGGCGGATTCCTTTGGCGACACACCACCCCCAAATAGATGAATGGGTGGGAGATAAGGCGCGGGTGTTGGTATTGAACCGACTAGATATGATTTTGCCCCAAGTGCGATCGCTTTGGGTAGATTGGTTCAAGCGTCACGGTGAAGTCGCCTATTCTACCAATGCAAAACAAGGTCAAGGTGTAACGGCGATCGCTAAAGCCGCCCAAGCAGCTGGAATACAACTCAATCAAAGAAGACGCGATCGCGGGATGTTACCTCGTCCAGTGCGAGCTGTAGTCATTGGATTTCCCAACGTTGGTAAATCAGCCTTAATTAACCGCCTCTTAGGAAAGCGAGTCGTCGAAAGCGCCGCCCGTCCTGGGGTAACTCGCTCCTTACGTTGGGTGAGAATTTCCGAACATTTAGAATTATTAGATGCGCCTGGAGTTATTCCCTTGAGAATGGGGAATCAAGAAGCCGCCATCAAGTTAGCAATTTGTGATGACATTGGTCAAGCATCTTATGATAATCAGTTAGTAGCATCTGCCTTCATCGATTTAGTCAACGAACTCCATGAAACAGCCGCACATTTATTACCACCATCACCCTTATATACCCGCTATCAACTTGACCCCGTAATGTACACCGGAGAAAGCTATTTACACGCCTTAGCCGAACATCGTTACAAAGGCGACGTAGAACGCACAGCCAGACATCTGTTAACAGATTTTCGTAAAGGATTATTAGGTACAATCCCCTTAGAATTACCACCTCATTTCTAGATATTAAAATCTTGCTCAGGGAACACCAAAAAATAAATTACCCAAAAATTGTAGGGTGGGTATAGCCCAAGGGGCATGGCTTCGCTAAAGCGCAGCGTAACCCACCATTATCCTCAAAATTAATTAGGGATTTTATTCCTTGGAAGTCCCTCACCGGAAAAATCTGCTCAAAGTCTTAATTATCAGTGATCATGAGGCATTGAAAAAGGGATAAATTTGAGTAAAACTAGTGTTCAAACAATCCAAAAATTGCTGAATGAGGATTAACAAAATTTCAGCAGCATATCTACACAGTATTAAGTTAACTCCTATCTTGCACCAGCCGACAGGCAGTCACGGCTACACAGGCAAAACCCTTGAGTCCGCGTCGGAGGTTCGAGTGGTTCCGCGATTTCTCATCGCCAGGGCTAGGTGCAAGATGTCATTCAAATATTTATCTTTAAGACAGCCGTTTAGCTTCCACAGTTAGCGGTAAACTTGCTTTATCTGGCAATTCGCTAAATTCTAATTCCCAGCCATTTGCTAAAGTGAGAATTACCCCATCGTTACTATCTGTTTGTTTAACAACATCTTCTTCTAGGTCTTTTTTCGCAACGTAAGCCACCAAAGTTCCCGCATCATTCATCCGCAGCATTACTTTCATGAATTCTCCTCAACCGCTTCTAGTTCTCTTTTCCGACAACCGACAACAAACCCTTTCTCCAAAAAATGCACTGCATAGATATAGGAATTTTGTAAATAAGTGCCTATACTCGCTATGTAGCCAATATCTCCTTTGTTCCCTAAAACCTCCCCGACTTCTCTCCCCGCAAACGTCCCATCATTTTTGATCAGTTTGCGAAGTCTGACTTTTTGCCCAATTTCAAAAACAGGCGGTAAATTTAGCTCTAATTCATCAGGTTGCATGAGAGTACCTCTGTTCTCTTACCAAATTCAAAAGTTCTTCAACGGTCAAATTGCGTTTTTGCTTGACCGACTGCTGGCGGACTGCATCCAAGACAGACTGGGTTTCCTCTGGGTTGAGGAAAATATCATTTTGCTGTAACAAACTGGTCACCAAATGTCTTCCAGAATGCTTACCCACGACCAAACGTCGTTCCCAACCTACTTCTTCCGGTGCAAATGGTTCGTAAGTCAGGGGGTTATGCAGTACGCCGTGAGCATGAATTCCCGATTCATGGGCGAAGGTATTTTCACCCACAATTGCTTTCCAGGGTGGGACATGACAATTGGATGCTGAAGCTACCAGTTGGGAAAGTTCCACCAAACGGCGAGTATCAATACCCAAATTGATGCCATAGATGCGTTTGATCGACATGACAACTTCTTCTAAAGCTGCATTTCCCGCCCTTTCGCCGACTCCGTTGACTGTGGTATTTACAGATGTGGCTCCGGCTTTGATACCAGCCAAAGCGTTAGCAGTTGCTAGGCCAAAATCATTGTGAGTGTGAATTTCTAGAGGAATGGACAAAGCCGAAACGAGCTGTTTGACTTTGGCGTAGGTGCTGAAGGGATCGAGAACGCCGACAGTATCGCAAAAGCGAAACCGTGATGCGCCCCATTCTTGAGCATGAAGGGCTACATCTAAAAGGAAGTTGGGGTCAGCTCTGGAAGAATCTTCGCCGCCTACTGCTACCCAAAGACCTTGATCAACGGCAAAGCTGATACAATCTTTGAGTCTTTGCAAACTGACCCGCCATTGACCATGAAACTTAGCGGCGATTTGGATTCCAGAAACGGGAATAGCAATATGTACTCGCTTCAAACCGCAGGTGATGGAAGCTTTGATATCTGAAATTACCGCCCGGTTCCAACCCAATAGACTTGCTTGCAAGCCCAAGTCAGCAATTGCTAGAATAGCATGGGTTTCGGCTTCGCCCATTGCGGGGATTCCCACTTCTAATTCGGGAACACCAATAGCATCGAGAAATTGTGCGATCGCTACTTTCTCTTCAAAGGTAAAAGCAACACCTGCTGCTTGTTCACCATCACGTAATGTAGTGTCATTAATTAAGATTTCATTCATCTCACACATCCCTTTTAGGAATCATTCTTAATATGCTTTCTGTTTTGGGAGCTTATTTACCTGTAAATTCTGTAACGGTAAATGCCTAATACAAATGCTGAATGATGAATGGTAAATGCTATAAACTCTCAGATTTAATAGTTCATCTTCATGATTATTAAATCATAGCTAAATTCCCACATCATATCTGTATGGCAGAGAACCAAATACAGGTATATTTTAGAATTATTTTTACTATTGCTAAATCAGATATTTTATAATAGTCATTACCTGACGTAACTATTAGCAAATCTTCAATACAGCAAAATAGCAAATCTGGCAAGAAAGTTAATGAACATAGTGGTTTGCTCGTATAATTACATGAAATTTGCTGGTGATTATGTAGGCAAGCTAACGCACTAAAAGTTAGAGGAAAAAGCGGTTAATGATGGTCATCTAGCCAATCCAGAATTTTTTCTAGTTGCTCTAAGTTGACTAGTCCATATTGCCAGAGCAGCATGGGTAAGGGGCCATTATCAAATTTACGATGTCGTTGGGCTACAGCAATATCTGCATTTGTCAGTTCGAGTTCTTGATGTAAAAAATTGAGAAATTTTCTCTCACTGTTACAGGTGGTCATAATCGAATTTGCTAGTTATGGATTGTGTTTGTGTCACGCAGAGGCGCAGAGTCGCGGAGGGGGAGTTTAGGAGGTTTTTGTATTCCAGCAGCGTTCTAGCCAATCTACTAGTTCGTGACGTGAGGCGAGAAATTGCATCAGGGTGCTACGGATGAGGATGGCTTCTAGGAGGTTATTGACTTTGACTCGTAGGGAACCATCGCTGTGACAGCAGCAGGAAATCTTTAATTCTTGCAAACGTTGGGAAATTCGCCAGCGATCGCACAAGGGAATCTGCAAAACCTGATATCCTGGGGGGTCGGAACTATTCGGTGGGAACATGGTTAATGATTTTTGGTCAGAAGTTCTTTGTCCTGGGGTTGAATATTCAGGGTTTGTAATTGTTGTTCTAGTTTCTCGATGCGGCAGAGTAAAGAACTAATCACAGTCGCTTGCTCATCAGGGAGCTTACCATGTTCTAGGGGATGCAGGTTGAGGTTTTGTTTGGGAGAGATAATTCTACCAGGAATCCCGACGACGGTGGCATCTGGGGGAACATCACGCAATACAATGGAACCAGCACCAATGCGGACGCGATCGCTAATTTGAATATTTCCCAAAACTTTCGCCCCCGCACCCACCACCACGTTATTACCCACAGTGGGATGACGCTTCCCACTTTCTTTCCCCGTACCGCCCAGAGTAACGCCCTGATAAATTAGCGTATAGTTTCCCACAACAGCAGTTTCACCAATTACCACACCCATACCGTGGTCAATAAACACACCTTTCCCAATCTCTGCACCTGGGTGAATTTCAATACCTGTCAGAAACCGCGCCAAGTGAGAAATCAGACGGGGGATGAAAACCACACCCCGACAGTGTAACCAGTGGGCGAGACGATGCAAACAGAGAGCCTGTAACCCAGGGTAGCAAAACACCACCTCTAGCCAATTCCGTGCTGCTGGATCGCGTTCAAAGATGATTTGAAAATCACTCAATAATGGTTCTAAAAAAGCACCAGAGAACAGATTTTTCAGCAAGGATGTATTTGAAGAACGTGGTTTGATTGCAGCCTGACGGTCTTTGATCCTGTTTAATGACTGTTGCATCAGTAGTATTTGGTTAAAAGAGCCATGTGCTATTTTTATGCTTATATCAGGTGACTCCCAACTGGACAGTACATTAAACGCCGATTGGATTTATTGGATTAATTACAGTTGTACTCAACCATCTCAAACCCTGATTTAAGGGAAACTTAAAATTTCCCTTGGGGTAGGGGTGCTAGTATTTAATCATGGGGGTACTGGTGTTTTTCGGGTAGGGGCTTCAGAATTTTTGTACTCACCACAAAAAACTTTACCTGTAAGAGTTTGCAGCGAATTAGGCAAGTTATTTTGCAATATATTAAGTTGTACTCACTTGCGCGCAAAGATGAGGTAGACAGGATGACAAATCATATATCTGTATATCCAGCTACGATTCTTATTCTATTATTTAGTTAGGGGAAAAAACAGGTTTCTTTATTTTGTTTTAGGTTTTGTTGTCTGTGTGTATATATACGTTTCGTAATATAGATAATGGCTTTTCTAAACACATATCTTACACCAATTGCTTTAGAGAACACCATAAAATAAATTATCTCATCTTGCCCGTCCTTGGTAATTAAGTGATCACACTTAAGGCGATTAAGTATCAACTGTGCTAAGACAAGATGGGCGTGCATCTCGAAATTTCATGAAACAGCAAAAAAATACATTCAGCCATCTCACCGCCATAGAAAGAACTTACTTATCATTTCCGGCACAGTTTTTACTAAATCAAAACCTGCTTCAAGGTAAAATCCTAGATTTTGGTTGTGGCTTTGGTAATGATGTGAAAATCCTCAGCCAAAAAGGTTTTGATATTACAGGCTATGACCCTCATTATTTTGCCCAATATCCTCAAGGTAAATTCGATACTATAATTTGCTTTTATGTTTTAAATGTTTTATTCCCTGAAGAACAAGCTAATATCCTCATGGAAGTATCGCACTTATTAAAACCAGGAGGAAAAGCTTATTATGCTGTAAGAAGGGATATCAAAAGAGAAGGGTTTAGAGAACATTATGTCCACAAAAAACCTACATATCAATGTCTAGCTAAACTTCCCTTTCATTCATTATACGCAGATGAGATGCGGGAAGTATATGAGTACATTCATTATAATCAACAGCGAAATTCAACTAATCATTGTATATTTTGCAATCCTCATAAACATCTCAGGTTATTAACAGAATCAGCTACAGCCTATGCTATGTTGGATGGCTACCCGATAAGTAAAGGACATACTTTAGTTATTCCTAAACGTCATGTCAGCAATTATTTTGATTTACCATTTAAAGAACAATCTGCTTGCTGGTTTATGGTGAATAAAGTCCAAAAAATTCTCAACACAGAATTTGCACCTGATGGGTTTAATGTAGGTATGAACATTAATCGAGAAGGCGGGCAGAATATTATGCACACCAGTATTCATGTCATCCCTCGTTACAAAGGCGATGCTGTTGGTAAAAGTGGTATTAGGAAAGTTATTCCTAAAGGTAAATAGTTATATAGCAATTCTCAAGAAGTTACGAACCCAAAGATCCCCGACTTCTTCAAGAAGTCGGGGATCTAAATTCATGCTACTTGTGATGACTGTTCTAAGGTTTTTGGTTCTGGTAGAGGTTCACCATTTTCCAACGCTGTCTCAATTAGCATTTCTAAAACTTCTTGAGCATTTTTGCAAGCTTCTTCATAGGTATCTTCGTGAGTATGACAAAACTCTCCCCATTCAGGAAGACTGACTACAAAACACTCGTCTTCATTAGACCATTGAATAATAATTGTATATTTCATTCTTTTTCTTTTCCTAACCGCTTTAAAATCTTCTGAGCATACTTCCGCACTTCCTCATCTGGGTCATTTTCTGCTCTGTCGCGCAACAGTGATAAAGTCTGGGGATGCTGAGGATATTGCTTGATAATTATCTCCAGTGCAATGCGCCGAGGGTTTTCGTTAAATATATCTCCACTCTCACAGGGGTCATTGACAGCACAATTGTAATAGATATCAAATAACTCAGGCTGATTTCTATAATGTTTGGCTAATGCTTGGATGGCTGCACCTCGCACATTCCAACGTTCATCATCAGAGGCGCGTTGTTGGAGGAAGGTTTTGGTTTGGGAGTCATCTTTGTAATTGCTGGCTAATGCTTCGATGGCTGCACGTCGCACATTCCAACTTTCATCAGAGGCGCGTTGTTGGAGGAAGGTTTTGGTTTGGGGGTCATCTTTGTAATTGCTGGCTAATGCTTCGATGGCTGCACGTCGCACATCCCAACTTTCATCAGAGGCGCGTTGTTGGAAGAAGGTTTTGGTTTGGGGGTCATCTTTGTAATTGCTGGCTAATGCTTCGATGACTGCACGTCGCACATTCCAACGTTCATCATCAGTGGCGCGTTGTTGGAGGAAGGTTTTGGTTTGGGGGTCATCTTTGTAATTGCTGGCTAATGCTTCGATGGCTGCACGTCGCACATCCCAACGTTCATCATCAGTGGCGCGTTGTTGGAGGATGGTTTTGGTTTGGGGGTCATCTTTGTAATTGCTGGCTAATGCTTCGATGGCTGCACGTCGCACATCCCAACGTTCATCATCAGTGGAGCGTTGTTGGAGGAAGGTTTTGGTTTGG
>NZ_CAWQOY010000136.1:0-39318 GCF_963896525.1 Nodularia sp. LEGE 04288 | reverse complement strand
CTCCCTAACCCTCCCCGCAAGCGAGGAGGGAACCGGATTTTTGTGGTGTAGGGGGGGTTGAAATAATATGCAGCCTCACAAATAATTGGTATTACGTATTTAATAATCAAATTCAGACTCCTGAAGCGGGATGAAAATAATCGTAAATTTCTTGGGCTAATCTTGACCCAATCCCTGGAACCTCAGCTAGTTGTGCTGGTGTGGCTTGCCGAATATAATCGACTGAGCGAAAATGCCCTAAAAGCTGCTTTTGGCGATGGTGCCCTAAACCAGAAATTTCATCTAAACGCGATCGCTTTAATTTATCACTACGTTGCTGACGATGGAAACTCACAGCAAATCTATGGGCTTCATCTCTTAACCGCCGCAATAACTGCACCCCTGGCTGTTCGGCTTCTGTTTCTAAAGGTTGCGATTCTCCCGGTAAAAAAATCTCTTCTCGCTGCTTCGCCAAACTGACAACGCGCAAGTCTTCTAATAAATTCATCTCTTGCAAAACGGCGACAACCGCAGATAACTGACCTTTACCGCCATCAATCATGATTAAATCAGGCCAGTCAGGATTTCCCACTCTGGGTAATTTTGGATCTTCGCTATACTTGCGAAACCGCCTCTGGATAACTTCGGCTAAACTGGCAAAATCATCTGAATGTCCGGCTGTGACTGTGGGATTTTTGATTTTGTAGTGGCGATAGTGCTGTTTACCAGATAAGCCATCAATAAACACAACTTGGGAAGCTACAGCATTTGACCCCTGAATGTGAGAAATATCATAACCTTCGATGCGGTGGGGTAAATCGGGTAAATCGAGAATACTGGTTAAATCTTGCATTGCTTCATGGTTGCGATCGCTAAATTTTTGCATTCTTTGCAATTCATACTCAGCGTTTCGCTCTACCATCTCAATTAATTCTGCCTTAGTTTGGCGCTGGGGAGCTAAAATCGTGACTTTTCTCCCTTTGCGTTCAGTCAAGACATCCGCCAATATTTCCGCATCTGGTAACTCATGCTGTACCAAAATCTCTGTGGGAATTTCTACCGCATCCGCAGTTTGATAATGTTCTTCCAAAACTCGTTGTAAAATAGCTCCAGGTTCAGCGTGACTATCCGCGATAAATGCCAAGCGTCCTACCAATTGTCCCGCCCGAATCTGGAATAATTGAATGCAGGCGCGTTGTTCGTCGGATGCCAGAGCTAAAGCATCTCGTGAAACTGTATCATCTGGTAAGGAAACTTTCTGGTCAGCATTCAGCGATTTTAAGTCGGTGATTTGGTCGCGAATTCGCCCCGCAGATTCAAAATTTAACGCCTCGGCGGCTGTTTGCATTTGTGCTGTGAGGATATCAATTAATTCTTGAGTTCTTCCTTGGAACACCATCGCTACTTTCAACACAGTTTTGCGATATTCTGATGGTGAAATTAACTGTTGACAGACACCCGGACATCGCCCTAAGTCATAATTTAAACAAGGGCGGTCTTTAAACAGTGGTTGAGGTCGTTGTCGCAATGCAAAGATGCGTTTAGATATGCGTAAGATTTCTCGCAATAAACCCGCATCTGTATAAGGTCCGTAAAACTTATCTTTGAGTTTACCTATTTGGCGTTTACGGGTGATGAAAATTCGCGGATAGTCTTCTGACCAAGTAATACAGACATAAGGATATTTTTTATCATCTTTGAGTAAAACGTTAAAATATGGCTGATGCTGCTTGATTAAGTTGGCTTCCAGCGCCAAAGCTTCAGCTTCTGTATCGGTGACAATAAATTCAATATCTGTCACCTGCTTGACCATTGTGGCGATACGTTCGCTTTTGTTGTAACTATCCTGGAAATAGGAACGGACACGCGATCGCAATTTCCGCGATTTGCCTATATATATAATGCGATCGCCTGCGTCACGCATGAAATAAACTCCCGGTTCTGGCGGAATTTCAGCTAGACGGGTAGAGAGTCGTTCTGGATCTTTAATCAGTGGTACTATGGGAGCAGATATTGTCACAAATTAATATAGGTAATTTACAATTCACCTATTCTTATTTTAAGAAAAATAAATTTACTGTGTTGATTTCTCCAATTATTGGGCAAAAAAAAAAGAGCATTTAGCTCCTTTACTTTGCTATTTCTTGCCAATAAACACCAGTTTTAACTAGATACTTTTTTCAACTTGCGTTGTGTGGCAAAGATACCAGCAACACCCAGCATACCCAAAATTACTGAAGGTTCTGGTATTGATGTTGGCGGTACATTGGGGAAGATAAATGGGTCATAAATGCCATCGTGTGACATAGTACCATCAAGTGTAACTAAACCTGAAGGTACGGCTGAAAAACTGTACTGGAAATCTGACTGACCTTCATAGGTGAACTTGTAGATTTCACTAACTTGTATAGTGGATACTTGATCCAATAGTGGCTGGAACTGAGGAGGTACAGTGCTGAATAACAGATCGCGAGCATTAAGGACACCTGCTAGCCCAATTTTAATGGGGCTATTAGCGTCATCTTGAGTGACATAGGCGATATTGGGATCGCTGAACCGTTGATAACCGCCATTATCGACAAAATTGGCAAATAAAGCCTGACCAGTGGGTGTCCCAACTAAATTAGCAAAACCATTGGCAGATAAAGCTTCGCTAAACCAAAACTCACCAAAGGTTAAGCCTGTATCTTTGTAGAGACTAGTCCAATCACTCTCAACTAAACTGCTGAGGATCAGAGTCTTACCATTAATTGTCCCTTCCAAGGTGGTATTTTTGGTGAAATCAAAACCTGGTTGTTCACTACTAGCAGCTAACTCTACATTTCCCGTAGGGTTGGCAGCACTAGCATTGTCAAGGACTTTTTGCACGTTTTCCAGAGTACTTGGCACTAGAAAAGTATTTGTAGCATTGGAATCATAAACGAAATAATCAGTTGGGCTTGTTCCGCCGATAGTCACATTTGTGAGAGTAGCAGCTTGTGCGGAGGTAGTAGCGATCGCACCCAAACCTACAGTCATTGCAGTGCCAATCATCAGGGATGAAAAAGTCTTTTTCATCAATAAATCTCCATTTGGTTTAAGTATTGGTTTATATTGATGCACCCTGATAAATTTGGGTTGGCTTGACTACAGGCTTGAAATGTTTAACCATCCTGTTGCTTGAAGACACAACCTAATTAGTAGCAATTCTATCTTGTATCTGAGTATACAACTCCATCTCACAAAAGCGCAAGACTTCATTCGTAAAGCTTCTGTATATTTTTTATAAAATTCTTACGTGTATGACTGAGAAAATTGGCTGGAGATTTTCGTCAAGAATTAATTCCCAACGGATCGATAGGAAAATAGACTAACTACAAAAATTCGGCAATTCTTTTGACAGCAGTTTCTAACAAAGGTGGTTCATGCACCAAAGCAAAGCGGACATATCCTTCTCCGGATTTGCCAAAGCCAGCACCAGGGGAAGCAGCGACACCAGTTTGTTTGACTAACTGAGTACAGAATTCCACTGAATTTTGATTCCAGGGAGAGGGTAACTTAGCCCAAATGTACATTGTGCCTTTGGGAGTGGGAACTTGCCAACCGATGCGATGTAAAGCTGTAATAAAAGCATCACGCCGTTTACGGAAGGTATTCACGGCATCTGCGACTCCGGCTTGAGGGCCTGTGAAGGCGGCGATCGCACCATTCAAAATTCCCCGATACTGATTAAAATCAACGGCTGCTTTGACTTGGCGTAAAGCCTTAATTAACTCGGCATTACCGATGGCGTAACCGATACGGAAGCCGCCCATATTGTAGGATTTGGAAAGGGTAAAAAATTCAATCGAGACGCTTTTCTCTGGATCAGCTTGCAGCACAGAAGGAACTAAGGAGCGGGTATTGGGTATATCCCCAGTTTCCCCAAATACCAAATCTACATAGGGGAAATCGTGAACTAAGGCGAGATCATGTTGCTGACAGAAGTCCACAGCTTCTTGGAAAAAAGCTAAAGGTGCGATCGCCGCCGTGGGATTATGAGGATAGCTCAATACCATCATCCGCGATTGTGCCAAAACATCCGCCGGAATCTCAGCAAATACTGGTAAAAAATTGTTTTCTGCCAGGAGTGGCATTGGGTATATTTGACCACTAGCCAGATAGACTCCCCCAGCGTGGGATGGATAGCCTGGATCTTGCAACAGCGCAAAATCTCCGGGGTTAAGCAGTGCTAAGGGTAGGTGGGCTGTACCTTCCTGGGAACCAATCAGGGGTAGGACTTCAGTTTCTGGGTCAACTTTAATACCGAATTTTTGTTCATACCAGTCAGCTGCGGCTTGGCGAAATGCTTGAGTACCATGAAACAACAAGTAACCGTGGGTACTGGGATCGTGGAGAGATTTGGCGATCGCCTCAATCACGTGGGGACTGGCTGGTAAATCAGAAGACCCCAAAGACAGATCAATTAACTGCCTTCCTGCTGATAAAGCCACAGCCTTAGCTTTGTCCATATCAGCAAATACATTGGATTGCAGGGGTTGTAAACGTTTAGCAAATTGCATATTAGTCATTAGTCATTAGTCAGCTACTAATTACTACTTAAGTGAGTATCCAAGAAGTTGAGTAATTTTTCTTTGCCAATAGCTCCTTCTGTGGATGCTAATACTTTTTCTCCTTGAACTAGTCTCAAAGCTGGTACGCCTTCTACCTGATACTGTTTCACAGTCATCGGGTTAGGATCGACTTCGATTTTGACAATTTTTAGGCGATCGCTGTATTTGGTAGCTGCTAGGTTAATTAGTGGCGACATCAATTGACAAGGGCCACACCAGGAAGCCCAAAAGTAAAGCAATACAGGTTGCTCGGCTTGCAATACTTCAGTTTCAAATTCACTATCAGTTATGGTGATTACACCCTTACTCATTAGATATCTCCATTAAATGGCATTGATCAAAGTTTGCACACACAGTACTTTACTTTATCTTAAAAGTGCTTGATGCTGTTAGCGTAGAGGTGCAGAGAAATCTCCAAAAAAAATTGTAGAGACTAAGCATGACTTGTCTCCACAAGGGTTTTGGCAACAGCATATTTAAATTCGGTTGCTGTCTCATGTAAAATCCCACACCTGTTGGTTGTGGGACTGGCTCAGTAACAAAATCGGGTATTGCGCCTATGGCGTAGTTAGATAAAATTACAATTGATCTAATTGCTTGCGTAGGGCTTCCAATTCAGAATCCACCACTTCCGGCGCTTGATTAGATTTGGGAGCGGTATTAGGAGCGGTATTGGCTGCGGTGCTTTCTGTTTGCGGTGGTAGTTGGGCTTGATTGGGTGGAGTCGCAGGTGCTAGCGTAGCCTTCATTGCTGCCAATTCATCATCAACATCACTACTTTCCAACTGAGCAAATTGGGTTTCTAAATCATTACCTGCTAACTCTGCACCTGCTTGGGCGCGAGCTTCTTGCATCAAGACTTTTTCTTCCATGCGCTCAAATGCGGACATAGCGCTGCTGCTATTCATCCCACGCACCATACCTTCAAGTTGCTCTTGGGCTTTGGCGGAGGTAATCCGAGCTTTGAGCATTTCTTTTTTGGTCTTGGCTTCAGAAATCTTGCTTTCGAGCTGAATTAAGTTGCGCTTGAGGGTTTCAGTTTGAGTAGTTTGCTGATCGAGGCTAGTTTTCAGCGCCAGTCCGGTATCACTAAAACTTTTTTTGCGTTCTAGGGCTTGTCGTGCTAGGTTCTCATCGCCCTTTTGTAGAGCTAACTGAGCATTACGTTGCCACTTGTTGATTTCATTTTGCGATTCATTATACTGTTTCTCAGTGCGTTTTTGGGCGGCGATCGCCTGAGCTACACCCTGACGCAACTGTACCAAGTCTTCCTGCATTTCCAGGATGGCTTGTTCGAGCATTTTTTCCGGATCTTCAGCTTTATTAACCAAGTCGTTGAGGTTAGAACTGACTACTCGTCTAATTCGATCAAATAATCCCATAATTGTGTTTTTCCTTGTAGAGTTTACGCGCTTTATTGGACAGTTCGCTTTTTTACTATTTAATAGCTTCCCATTTCAATGTAATCTTTCCGGTTGGGTTCGGTACAGCAACCGCCAAGGCGGTTAGGAGATGAAAAAATCCCAAAACCAAGTCACAGCAAGCTTTTGATTTTTGACTTTTGATTTTTGACTTTTGACTTTTGCTATGCCTCCCGACACCTATTATTTTTTAAGATATATCCAAACTTTGATCATTGCCCAATCTTCACGAGTCTTGACTTTTCGGTAACTTTTGTGGCTGTGGATTTTCACCTGCGTCTAACATCTGTCCTTTCATCGCGGCTAGTTCGCTATCGATGTCACCAGCGGATTCTAGGGAGTCAAATTGTTTTTGCAGGTCATCAGTACCGAGTTGGGCGATCGCTTCTGATTGCGCTTCGATTTGCAAAACTTTATCTTCCATGCGCTCAAAGGCATTGAGACTACTGGTAGCGGAACTAGTATCGAGCAGATCCTGAAGTCGCACAGAAGCCTCAGCGGAACGGGCGCGAGCGATATACATATCTTTTTTGGTTTTAGCCTCGCCCATTTTTAACTCTAGCGATCGCATATCCTTTTTCAGTCTAGCGACCACATCATTTTGCTGTTCTATTTGACTAAATAGCGCCGTAGCAGTTCCTTGGTAAGCTTTGCGTTTAGTTAGAGCTTCCCGTGCTAAAACTTCATTACCTTGTTGTAGTGCCAATTGAGCGCGGCGATACCATTCTTCTGAAGTTGTTTTTGCCGCCGTGGCTTGACGTTCCGTGCGTTTTTGAGTAGCGATCGCTTGGGCTACCCCTTGTCGCAATTGCACCAAGTTTTCCTGCATCTCGATCACAGCTTGTTGCAGAATTTTTTCGGGGTCTTCCGCATTCCCGATCAGACTATTGATGTTAGCGCGAATTATCCGCAGGATACGCTTGATAAATTCCATCTCGGCTCTCCATTGATTTTCGGGAAAAATTGCTTTTCTTGGGGAAACACGCCCGTTCATCCCATTCGGTAAACCCCTTGGTGAAGTCACCTCATGCTAGAGAAAAAGACGGGACAGGCTTCCCAAGACTGCATTTTTCGCCTTTTGCCAGTCAACAGGCTGGGTGTTGATGATGTTTTCCTCATCCTATCCTAGACTTTTATCACTCATGGCTGCTGAACCCTAGCTTTGATACCCTGGGACTGTAGCTTTTGCACCCTTTGTTGTGCTTCCTCTGGCGTTTTGACCGCAGCCAGATAAATCAAAGTTTGTCCAGGCGATAAGTAAGCATCGGGAACTACTTTTTGGGCATTAGAGAGTGCGCGATCGCTTTGATTATCCATCACTATATGATAAAACCCATCTGCTGCTGGTTTGAGTTTGGCATTAGCATTGGGTAGATTTGTCGCGGCCGCAGATAAAGGTGGGGTGATTTCCGCTCTAGAAGTGGGGGGTACATCTACAGGAATTACAGGCTGTAACTGTGGTAATGATTCCATCTGTGGAGGAATGACTGGTGCTTGGGTAACGATCGGGCTGGGTGTGGGTTTAACTTTGGGTTGTAAACCAACTACATCAGTCGGGTTTCTCACCTCTGGAAATTCTTTCGCTGCCAAATTAGGATACTTCAGTATAGGTGTCAGTTCTGGTTGAGCTTGAACTTGGGTGTTACTTCCCACTTCCACAGTATTTTCCTCACTGTTCGGAGATGATTCAGTTTGAAATAATCTACCGAGATTAAACCCAGACCCGTCTTGAGAATTAGGATTGAACATGACGTAACCCAGGGTGATACTGGCCACTAATAGCAGTAACATCGAGCCAATACCCAAAGGTGATAGCAAACTATCATTGGAATTACTCGGCTTTTCTGTAGACTGTTGTTCATCTGTTAAACTTCGCAATAGTGCTTCACTCGATTCCAAGTAATCATCTGGTTGTGAGGGATGATCATTTGCTGGGGCGAGATGTTCATTTTGATCAGCATCAACCACCGCAGGGACAATACTGCTGGACAAATTTGTTGAGGACTGGGGAATTTCGGTTTTGATAGACTCGGAATCAGAGACTAAGTTGAAATCATCAGGTTTGACGGGAGTAGATGTTGGGTTCTCTTGCGGAGTCTCATTCAGTATAAATGCAGGGGTAATTTCTGTATTGTTGGCAACCCTTGGTGTAATTTTGCCCTCTGTCCCCCGATGAACCGGCAAATCTGGGGCTTGACTGCTGATGACACTTCCCATCCGCGATTGATTCTGTATCCTGACACCAATTCGTGTCCGTCGGAATCGTGCTAACTCTTGATCTATAGGTACTTCTAAAGTCGCTAACGCTGCCGCTAATGGTGGCTTCAAGCCAGATGTTTTAGATGAAGTGGTTTCGGAACCGATCAGGGGATTTTGACTCATGACATCTCTGCCTCAAACCTAGACTACTGGATTAACTTTAGATACATTCAGCGCCATCATAGCGAAAATTGTTTAATACATAGACAGAGAACAAAAGTCTCCTTGGTAACATTCAGCAATCTCAAAGATGTCGTTGAAATCAGTTAATGATATTTTAGGCGTTCTGAGACAGCAGGCGAAATGGCAAGAACACCCATTTCAGCGCTTGCTCCAGTTATGGCCAGATATTGTCGGCAAAGTGGCTGCTACCCATACGCGACCATTATCAATTCAGCGTGATGTTTTGCAGGTCGCCACTTCTAGCGCTGCTTGGGCGCAGAACATGACATTTGGACGGACAACACTGCTTTTAAAGTTAAATCAAAAATTGTCTGAGCCTTTGGTGGATATTCGTTTTTCTACTAAAGATTGGCAGCCTCTTCCAGATTACTTACAGCCAAAAACCGTCATCCCACAGGAGCATCCCAGTTATCTGGGTGATGTCAGTCGTTCCCGCACTCAGGTTACACCCTCTATTAAAAACGCAAATACTGCTTTTGCATCTTGGGCTAAAACAATGCAAGTGCGATCGCATGGCTTACCCCTTTGTCCTCAGTGCCAATCTCCCACCCCACCCGGTGAACTCCAGCGTTGGCAAGTCTGTTGTGTTTGTGCTGCGAAGCAGTTTTAGCATTTCCCAATCTGAGGGCAGCAGGGAGCAGGAGTTGTTATACCTGTGGGAATCCCTATATATACCTTTAGGACTTACGCAATAGCTCTCTCAAACCCTCTTAACTTCTCCCAAAGGGAGAGGCTAGCGCCAACGTGTCCTTTGTGTCCTTTGTGGTTCGTTTCTTCATAATTTTGCGTAAGTCCTGACCTTTTCAAATGTAGAACTATGGAATCCTACACAGCACCCTGCTCACGCCCCTCTCTACTAACAGCACCTTCTGGGAGCGCACTTTTTTGGGTATAACAGTTCTTCAAGAGGGGTTCCCCGCTCAGGAAACTGTTGCATCCGAAGTAATGAATTTACAATTGGATCTAAATTGAAACTTTGAACCTTATCCTTGATCCCCAGCTAGTTTTAGTTAAAATTTACTGTGTATCCACTTCAGTGATCATTTACATATATAACAAGAATATAAAAACATCATAAAGTTTATTTATTACTGGGGATCGCTGAAACCTATGTACAATAATGACTTTTTGGGGATATTACCTCTTTATATATAGGAGCAAAATATAAGTATGTAAATCAGCCATAAACTGCATTAAAGATGTACCCAAATGAAACCTATTAAATTCTTGACATCTGCCTGTAGATATTGTCGTCATTACCAGCCAGAGGGTCGCCGTGGCGGAATGTGTCAGCAGTTAGGAGCGAGTGTGCAAGCGGGTTGGAAAGCTTGCTCTTTAGCGTTGCCACCTTTTGCTCCTTCTTGGGAAACTTTGGAAGACGCTTGGGATTTACCAGATGCAACAAGAGTTTTAGGTGCTTCACAAACTTTGGCTACAGATGCAGACAATAGGATTATGGCCCCTGTAGAGGAAATAGCTAACTGCACCTCACAAGCTGCTGAGACTGCGGTAGTGCGAATTTAGTTGCCCAGTAATCAAGTCAATTTGTAAAAAATAAGATAAAACTTTAATATTTCTCCTGCTGTAAATTTTGACAGCTAGAAAAATCGCACCTGGTTCTCAGATGCGATTTTTCTCATTTTAAGGTAGCCAAGGAAAGGTGCGAAAATTCGGGGGACGTTTTTCTAGAAAGGCTTGTTTTCCCTCAGAACCCTCTTCTGTCATGTAATACAGTAGAGTGGCGTTGCCGGCGAGTTCTTGTAAACCAGCTTGTCCGTCACAATCAGCGTTGAATGCTGCTTTCAGACACCGAATTGCAATGGGACTTTTTTCTAAAATTTCTTGCGCCCATTGTATACCTTCGGCTTCTAGCTGTTCTACAGGGACAATAGAATTTACTAAACCCATATCTAGAGCTTGTTGGGCATTATATTGGCGGCAGAGAAACCAAATTTCTCGCGCCTTTTTTTGTCCCACCACACGGGCGAGATAACTTGCGCCAAAACCACCATCAAAACTGCCGACTTTGGGGCCAGTCTGTCCGAAAATAGCATTATCGGCGGCAATGGTGAGGTCACAAATCAGGTGCAGGACGTGTCCGCCACCAATTGCATACCCAGCGACTAAAGCAATGACTACTTTCGGCATGGAACGAATTAGGCGTTGCAAGTCCAACACGTTTAAGCGGGGAATTCCCGCATCGTCAACATAACCAGCCTTTCCGCGGACACTTTGATCTCCACCAGAACAGAAAGCGTATTTACCATCAGTGTGGGGGCCTGCGCCAGTAAATAGAACTACGCCAATGGTCGTATCTTCACGAGCATCACAGAAAGCTTCGTATAGTTCAAAGACAGTTTTAGGACGGAATGCATTGCGTTTATGGGGACGGTTAATAGTGATTTTAGCGATGCCATCAGCTTTGTGATAGAGGATGTCTTCGTAATTTTTGACAATTTCCCAGTTGATTTGCGTCATGAATAATTGCGCTGTTGTGCTTGAGAATTTTATCGCGGCTTTAGGCACAAGCGATCGCTAATATTACTGTCTCCAGCTTTTACAATCAGTTTGTGATGCTGTGGGCAAATAACAATGCGGCGAGACTCTATCTTTTATCAATTATTTAAGCAATTTCCGGGCTTGCTGTTTGAGTTTGTAGACGAACCGCCCCCAGAAGCGGATAAATACCAATTTGAATCGGTTGAGGTGAAAGAAACGGCGTTTAGGATAGATGGGGTGTTTCTACCTCCTGATGATGCAGTTTCCAAGACGGTCTTTTTTGCTGAGGTGCAGTTTCAGAAAGACGATGATCTATATCACCGCTTCTTTTCTGAGTTGTTTTTGTTTCTCTATCGGCATTCTATCCGTTACGATGATTGGTTTGGGGTAATAATTTTTCCTGATCGCAGTATTGAACCTTCAAACTCAAGCATTCATCGCGCTTTGCTGGAAAGCGGACAAGTACGACGGGTATATTTAGACGAGTTGGGGAAGGTACAAGAGCAACCTTTGGGTTTGGGTTTGATGTTGCTGACTACGATTCCTGAAGCAGAAGCAATAGAAGCAGCGCGGTTTTTGCTGAAGCAAGCACAGCAACAATCGGAACAGGCGATAATAGATTTAGTGACGACGATTATTGTCTACAAGTTTACTAACCTGAGTCGAGAGGAGATTTCAGCGATGTTGGGACTGAATTTGGAAGAGCCGAGGGCTATACGGGACGCAAAGCAAGAAGGAGAAAGAACTATAGTTTTACGACAATTAAAGCGCCAATTGGGTAATATACCTGATGCGCTTCTATCCCAGATTCACGGGTTGTCGATGGAACAGTTGGAAGCTTTAGGTGATGCGTTGTTGGATTTCTCTAGTGTTGCGGATTTATCAGGGTGGTTGCAAAGCTGAAATTGCCTTTTGAGAAATAATCAACCTGCAATATTCGCTCCAAACTTATCTAAATTATCTTTTCTCCATTTAGCATCTACTTTTCTATTTGTCCTGAGTTCTAAAACCCTGATACCAGTCTTGGGTAACAGCTGCAACTTTTCTTTTAACTGTTCCCAAGAACTAATCAACTCATGCTGCACATTATATGTAGCGCATAACTGAGCAAAATCAATATCCTGGGGCGTGGCAAAAAACTCTTCAAAGGGTGGGTCAAATTTGGCAATGGGTAACATTTCAAAAATACCCCCACCATTGTTATTAATTAGAACAATTGTGAGATGTCCAATAAATTTATTCCTAATTAAAAACCCGTTGGTATCATGTAACAAGGCTAAATCTCCCGTTAACATCACACTACTTTGCTGATGATGTGCAGTACCTAAAGCGGTGGAAAGTGTACCATCTATCCCATTTGCTCCTCGGTTAAAATAAGGTTTCACCCCTAAATTATTCGGTTTCCAGAAATATTCTACATCCCGCACCGGCATACTATTAGAAATAAATAATGGTGTTCCGGGTGGGAGAATTTGCGAAATTAACCAAGCGGCTTTACTTTCAATTAATTCGTCTATATTATCCCAAGTTTCATCAATATTTTTTCTGACTTTTGCTTCAAGTTCACACCATTTTTCTAAATAAAGCCCCTTTTTACCATTCCCAATTTCCCAGTTGTCGATCTCTTCCACCGATATCCTTAAATGTGTGGTTTTTCCATGCAAAGGGTCTAAATTTTCATGGCTACTATCGATTATCCAGCGTTGGGGTTGCGTAGTAGATAGCCAGTTACGCAGTTCTTTACTGGTGGGCATTTCGCCGATCTGAATTACTATTTCTGGTGTTAATTCTTGGGCAATTTGCTGATTGCGTAGAATGATGTCGTAGGTGGAAATTAAGTAGGGGTTGAGGTCAGCATAATTTCTCACCGGGGACAGTCCCTCAGCTAAAACAGGCCAGTTGAGTGTTTGGGACAGACGCGCGATCGCTTGACAATATTTCTCTGCTGCTGGGGGTTGGGCTACACCGGCGATGATGATTCCGCGCTGAGATTTTAACCACTCTTGGGGAATGGGGAATAGCGACTGGGGAATAGGGTTAGTAGCTGTTATACCTGCAAAAAAGTCTTCTGGGTGGAACTGTGACTGTAAATCGCTCAAATCAATTCCAATGGCAATGGGTGCAAGGGGATCAGCAAAGGGAATATTTAAATGCACTGGCCCCTGTGTCGGCATTTGACAGCGCTCCCAAGCATAAATGATCGTTTGCCGCAGATAACCTAGCATTGTCATGTCTGGAGAGGGTACAGCTAACTCTGCTTGCCAGTTTGGGTAATTACCATATAATTTAACTTGGTCTATGGTTTGCCCAGAATGGCAATTTCGCAATTCTTGTGGTCGATCGCTGGTTAACACTAACAGTGGTACGCGACTTTCTTTGGCTTCAATCATCGCGGGGTAAAAATTCGCTGCTGCTGTTCCAGAGGTGCAAACCAGCGCCACAGGAAGCCCGGTGGCTTTGGCTCTTCCCAAGGCAAAAAAGGCGGCTGAACGCTCATCGAGAATAGAAACGGCTTCAATATCGGGTATTTGTTGGACAAAGGCGACTACTAAAGGTGTCGAACGTGAACCAGGACAAATGACCACACAATTCAATCCCAGGCGCTTGAGTGTCTCCGTCAAGATATAAGCCCACAGTTGATTAACATTTCTATAGGCAAATGGTATTAAATCGAACATAGCTATTAGATAATTTTAAATTTTAGATTTTGTATAGTTAAATTCAATTTAAAATCCCTCTGGGAAAGTTGGGCTTTTCCTCTTTCCGCCAAATGTCAAATTCACTCTCAAAGTCTTATGGATTGCATTCATTTAACCGATATTCGCTGCTACGGCTACACTGGGTATCTACCAGAAGAACAGGTATTAGGGCAATGGTTTGAGGTGGACGTGAAGTTATGGTTAGATATCTCCACAGCTGCCAAGACTGACGCAATTGAAGATACTCTAGATTATCGCAGCGTTATTAGCTCAATACAAAATCTCGTGAAAACAGCTAAGTTTGCTTTGCTGGAAAGGTTAGTGGGTGCGATCGCTGATTCTATCCTGCAAGAGTGCGATCGCGTCACACAAGTCCAAGTCATTGTCAGTAAACCAGCCGCACCTATTCCAGATTTTGGCGGACGAATTAGTATTGAACTCACTAGAACTAAGTCTAACCTCTAAAGTTCTGATGTGCTTTTCCCAACTCAGAAACTCTCTCAATATAGAGATAAATTCATGAGTATATTATACCAAGCTGTTGATGATATTTATGCACTCAAACAGCTTGGATTCTTTTTAACTATTGGTTATATTGTAAAAATCTATCCAAAGCAGCTTGCATTTGTGGTTGTTGAATATAAACTTCTGCCGCCTCAATTAAATTATTGATATTCTCTTGACTCACATCATCAATATCATCATTTAAGGGTTTACCTGTTAACTCCCGATCCAGCTTGAATTGCAACCGTAAAACCCGCTCTTGAATGATTTTATTAGTGATGTACTCATTAACATTTGAAGAAGCATCTAACAATACACTGATGATCGGCTGCGCCCATTGTATAAGACCCCAGCTTTGCGCTTTTTCAAATGGTATGATTCGCGTGAGGTTGCCAGTCCCTATGGAAAGGACGCTAATATCTTCAATTTTATGCCCTAATCTTAGGGCTTCAGCAACTGCACAGCTAGAAGGGTTATTAGCAGCAACAGCACCATCAATTGCCGAGTAGATACTTTTAATTGAATAACTAGAGGTATGATCGGGAATATTTTCCCAAGGGGAATTGATCAAAGCTCGTCTTTTTGTGCCTTCATACTTTTTGATAGATCGAGTTTGACCTTGCCCCGCCCCACTGGTGATTCTAATTTGTGCATCGTTATATATATTATTAATTGAAGATCCTTGCTCACATAATGTGATAGTATCTCCAGTAGCACATTGGGCTGTGCCATTGATTCTTTTGTCTAGTTTATGTGCCGGAAAAAAAGTTGGAGCCGAAGACGAACAAAGACAGGCTTCCCATAAAGGCACATTGCCATAAGATGGATCTTCACGCCAGCTTTTAAATACTATGGACTCTCTGGTAATGGTATCGTAAGCAACAATTAATAGTAACGGATCGCTAATATCTAATAGTTTTGTCTGTCCTAGAGTATCTCTGAGGACTTTTGCCAAACCATCATCTGAATATTTGGGAGCTGATAAACCATACTTCAGTAATAAAGGAAGTCTCTGCAATGAAAAACGACTTTTGTAGGGAAAGATAATGGAGCCATTGTCTTTATATATTTCAATAATTTCTTTGCTAGTGAGTCCCGCCGCGATCCCAGCTGCTAAAATTGACCCTGTGGAAGTTCCAGCAATTAAATCAAAGGACTTATTCAAAGGCTGATTAAGCTTCTTCTCGATAGCAGCCAGCATCGTTGCGCCAATTACTCCGCGAATACCCCCGCCATCTAAACTTAAAATCCTAAAAGGCATATTTATTTTTACTCTTTGTCATAATATTATTAAGTAATAGCGTTCAATATTTACCATTGTCAAGCTAAAAACTCAATTTTTGGTCTGATTGGGTTCTTGACTCCAGTCTGCTATGCATTTACTGGCTTTATCTGCTTAATAGGAATCTCAATCAAAAATTCTGTTCCCTTTCCAGGTTCAGAAACACACTCAATTTTTCCCCTATGCTTATTTACAATAATCTGGTAACTAATAGATAAACCTAAGCCAGTACCTTCACCTATAGGTTTAGTTGTAAAGAACGGTTCAAACAATCTATTTTTAACTTTCTCCGTTATTCCTGTAGCATTATCTTTAATGCTAATAATTACGCTTTTAGTCTCTTTAACTTGAGTATGGATAATAATTGAATTGGTGTATGGTTGAATCTCTCGATAATTATCTATTTTTTGTTGGCGTAAAGCGTCGATAGCGTTACTAATAATATTCATAAATACCTGATTTATTCCTCCTGCATAGCATTCCACAAGAGGCAAATTACCATAATTTTTAATAATTGCAATTTCCGGCTGTTCGTCCTGATCTTGAAGACGAGATTGCAAAATTGACAGCGTACTATCAATTCCTTCATGAATATTGACAAGTTTCATTTCCGCTTCATCAAGACGCGAGAAATTCCGTAGACTTAATACAATATCCCGGATACGCTCAGTACCAACTGCCATTGAGGATAATATTTTTGGCAAATCATCAATAATAAAATCTAAATCTATCTCCTCAATCAAAATATTTATTTCTGGATTGTAATTAGGATATCTTTGCTGATATTGGTTAATCAAATTCAGTAATTTTTGTGTGTATTCCCTCAAATGCATCAAGTTTCCATAAATGAAACTCACAGGGTTATTAATTTCATGAGCGACACCAGCGACTAAATGAGCCAGTGAGGACATCTTTGCAGTTTGAATCAGTTGTACTTGAGTTTGTTGCAATTCTTGCAGTGTCTGTTGTAGTTGAATATTTTTCTGTTTTAATTTTTCCGTTCTGGCCGCAACTTCTATTTCTAACCTATAATTAGTTTCTTCTAAAGCGGCTTGAAAATTTTTTTTTGCTTTTAAATATTTTTGTAATAAAATTAATACCAGAATCCATGCTGGAATCAGCATTGTTAAAGTTATAATAGAGCCGATAATAGCCCAAATCATTCTTTGGCGATACTCAGCAACTTTTCGTTGCAACGCCAGTGAGATATTACGGTTTCTTTGAGCAACACCATCAGCATAAATCTGTTTATGAGTTTGATATTCTTGGCTAGACAATAATAGTTGTGCAGCCTCTTTTTGATTTTTTTTAACTAAATCAAAGGATTCATATTCCATTGCAACTAACTGCTGATTAGCCGCATCAATTTTTTGAGCCTGATCATCTTCATAGGTTTCAGGAGCCAGTGTAATAGATTCTTTAATTGCCAAATCAAGTTGCGGTTCAAATTGGCGATATCGGTTTTCCCAAATAATGTTACCTGTCGCTGCATTCATCCGAGCTGACATGGTTAAGACTTCATCAAAATAAATAATTCTATCACTTATTGTTTGGAGTTTAAATTCTTGTTTAGTAATACTGTTGAAGTTATAATATGCTTGCCAGTTAAGCAAAACTTGAGGAATAAACAATAGTAATGTCAGGAATACTGTTACACTTACTAGCTGGGCGGGAGCAAATTTCAGCCTATTAAATAAATGCATTTCCCTAAGTTTGTTATATGGTAAATTCATATATGGTCATCCTAAATAAGTTGTAAAAATTGAAATTGTAAATTTTCCTAGTAGGAATAGTAAAATTTTATGTAATTGCGGTTAAAAATTTTTTATGGGAAAAACTGAGAAACAAAAAATGTTATCAGGTGAGTTATATCTGGCAGAAGATTCGGAATTAGTGTCAGAACAAAAACGAGCCAGTCGTCTCTTACAAATCTACAACACCACAACAGAAGAACAGGAGGTACAACGGAAACAAATTTTGCAAGAATTATTCGGAAAATTAGGCAATAAAGTAACCATTGTGCCACCCTTTCATTGTGACTATGGCAGCAATATTGATGCTGGCAATGGATTATATATGAATTATGGTTGTGTAATTTTAGACTGTAATTTAGTCACAATTGGTGAAAATGTCTTGTGCGCTCCTTACGTGCAGATTTATGCAGCTTACCATCCCACAGAACCGGAAATTCGTCTTTCTGGCAGAGAACTTGCTGCTCCCGTCAAAATTGGCAATAATGTTTGGATTGGTGGCAGTGCAATCATTTGTCCAGGAGTGACAATTGGCGACAACACTACTATTGGTGCTGGTAGCGTAGTTGTTAAAGATGTCCCTGCAAACGTGGTTGCGGCTGGCAATCCTTGCCGGATAATTCGGCATTTATAAATTGCTATTTTTTAGAATTTATAACCTCTAGCAAGCCAATAATGCCAATCTGCGATCGCCTCTTTAGTATCAGAATCAGTATTAATTGCTACTAGATCCGATAACTTCACAGAAAACAGGTCTTCATCCTGGCCATGGGGATAAACCACTTCCACATACATATCTTTTAAGCACTCATCGTCTGGTGCCATTCCCATTACTTCAACTTTTTTCTCCTCAACTGCGGATGTTTTGCCTGATTTCTTCGTCAACTTAGCCATAAATGGCACATTCAGGGTATCGTCGAGGTAGTTGTACCAACCCATTGCCCTGTCTTCTTGATTTTCAGCATCGACAATTATCTCTGTTTCAATGCGATGCTCTCTATTCTCGTCGCGTTCAACACTAGGCATAAGATAAAAGCTTATGTATGATGCACCTTGATATGGTATAGCTCTTTAGCGATCGCCTGTCAATTTTCACTCTGCTGTTTTACCCAATCACGGAAAGAGCGAATCATCGGTATTTCCCCAATTTTTAAATTTTCTTGCAAAAAAACGGGGAATTTCAGTAGTTAAAGGCAGATTAGCAAAAGTTGGCGAAACATCACAAGGAACATATCTACCCTCTCGCAACTGGTAAATCTGCATTACAGGTTCGTCATAACGCCAAACCTCTGGTACACCCAAAGCCTGATATATAGGAAGTCGGTCAACAGAAGCGCTGGTGTAGTCTACCTCAATTACTAAGTCAGGTGGGGGATCTTGGCTTAAATCGAGATTTTGCTTACTTCGCATCACAGGTTCATTCTGGATATAAAAACTCGAATCTGGTTCCACACCCCGCCTTAAATCTGGGCGCTTACAAGTCACAGAACCCGTGCTTTTCAGATTAAGATTGAGTTCCTCTGCTAGACTATCAATCAGCTTTTCTATCAGTCTTTTATTATGCTCATGGGGCATTAAAGGAGTCATAATTTCCAGTGTTCCGTGGTCATAAGCCAGTCGCGTCGCCCGATTATCCCCCATTTCTGCGAGGATAGTTTCAAAGGTATGCCAACTAATATTTGACAGTATGGCGCGTTGGGAATGAGTGGGTGCAGTCATCACCATAGGACTTATTCTCCGGTTTTCTACCAAGATATCAAAAAAATCAGCAGCCGAGCCTAACAAACACTCTGCGTACCTACCCTCCGGGTTCCGCTTGCGGTATGCGCTAAACTTTGCGTAACTTTGCGTTAAAAAAAATAAAATCCTCAAATCATGACCATTATCGTCTTCGGCAGCATCAATATAGACCTAGTAGCAACTACATCCAGATTACCAATTGCAGGTGAAACTATATTAGGAGAAGACTTTTTCAAAATACCAGGAGGCAAAGGAGCAAATCAAGCCGTAGCATTAGCGCGATTAGAAATTCCGACTCAGATAGTGGGACGTGTCGGCGCAGATAGTTTTGGTCCAGAACTTGTCCAAAATTTGCAAATTGCTGGTGTGAATACTGATAATATCTTCATTGATGAAACTGTAAGTTCTGGAGTTGCCATAATCACCGTAGATCATGCTGGTGAAAATCAAATTATTGTCATTCCAGGTGCAAATGGACGCGTTAATCAAGAAGATATCGAACGATTATCCCACTTATTCCCAACAGCTTCAGCACTGCTTTTACAACTAGAAATTCCCATTACTGCCGTAGTAGCAGCAGCCAAAGCCGCAAAAAATGCAAATATTCAAGTAATTTTAGATCCCGCACCCGCACAAGGGAATTTACCCGATGAACTTTATCGATTAGTCGATATTATTACACCCAATGAAGTAGAAGCAGGGCAATTGGTGGGTTTTTCTGTAGATGGAGAGGAAACGGCAATCAAGGCAGCTAAAGTTTTATTAGAACGGGGTGTGAAATGTGCGATCGTTAAACTAGGTGCAAAAGGTGCTATCTGTGCCACTGGTGAGGAAACATTTGTTGTCCCAGCTTTTCCAGTTCATGCTGTTGACACCGTTGCTGCTGGTGATGCTTTCAATGGTGGTTTAGCAGCCGCATTATTTACAGGACTTTCTTTACATCAAGCTATGATTTGGGCTTCAGCCGCAGGTGCTTTAGCCGCCACAAAAATGGGCGCACAAACTTCGTTACCTGATAAATTAACCTTTGATTCTTTTTTAGAAGAAAAGGGAGTAGGAGAAGCAGCGGGAAAAGATTGTAACTTCCCAATGACTAAGGGAGTATCCCAATTTGGTAAAAACATAGAAGACTAATGTAAAAAACCTATTAAACCCTCTTACCTTGGCGTTCTTTGCGTCTTCTCCCAAAGGGAGAGGCTAGCGCCAAGGCGGTTCGTTTTTCCATTCTTCTGTAAGCCAAAATCCTATAAATAAATTAAACTTGCACATTTGGGATGCTCCCAAAGACTAATGACTAATGACTACTTTCCAATATCTTCATTCCATAGTTCGGGATTAGTTTCAATAAACTCACTCATCATTTGTTCGCATTCATCAAGATTGAGATCAATTACTTCCACACCGTGAGACACCATAAATTCTTTAGCACCCGGAAAAGTTCTTGATTCTCCGGCGACAACTTTTTTAATGCCAAATTGCACCACTGCACCAGCGCACAAATAACACGGCATTAAGGTAGAGTAAAGTGTTGTACCCCTATAACTACCAACTCTCCCAGCATTGCGGAGACAATCTATTTCGGCGTGGGTAACAGGATCATCGTCTTGCACACGCTTGTTGTGTCCTCTACCGAGAATTTTGCCATCCTTAACGAGAATAGAACCGATGGGAATCCCACCTTCCTTTCTACCTTGTTTTGCTTGTGCGATCGCAGCTTCCATAAATTCATCCATTTGTTAATTCTCCTATATGTCTAAACAACTCGTATTAATGGATCATGATGGTGGTGTTGATGATTATTTAGCAACCATGCTGCTGTTAACGATGGAGCATATCGAAGTTTTAGGTATCGTCGTTACTCCAGCCGATTGTTATATTCAACCTGCTGTCAGTGCCACACGTAAAATTTTAGATTTAATGAAATTTTCTCACATCCCGGTGGCAGAAAGTACTGTACGCGGAATTAATCCTTTTCCTCCTCTCTACCGCCGTGATTCCTTTATTGTTGACCATCTCCCCATTCTCAATCAAAGGGAATTTATCAACACGCCTTTGGTTGCAGAAACAGGTCAAGATTTCATGATTCGGGTTTTGCGTGAAGCACCAGCACCAGTAACGCTGATGGTAACAGGGCCTTTAACGACAGTAGCAACAGCCTTAGATAAAGCACCAGATATTGAAGCGAAGATAGAAAAAATAGTTTGGATGGGAGGTGCATTGAATGTCCCTGGAAATGTCGAAAAAAGTTTAGAACCAGGACAAGATGGTTCCGCAGAATGGAACGTTTATTGGGATGCAGTTTCAGCAGCGCGAGTATTGCAAACTCAAATTGAAATAATCATGTGTCCTTTAGATTTAACTAATAATGTGCCTGTGACATCAGATTTAGTATCCAAAATGGGACGACAACGCCATTATCCTATATCTGATTTAGCCGGTCAATGTTATGCCTTAGTTATTCCCCAAGATTATTATTTTTGGGATGTCCTAGCTACGGCTTACTTAGGACACCCAGAATTTTATCAATTGCGTGAATGGGAAATAGAAATTATCACCACTGGTTTGAGTCAGGGACGAACTAAGGTCGTCGCTGGGAAACGGAAAGTTTATGCGATGGATAAGGTAGATAAGGATGCTTTTTATGCTTATATTTTGCAGCAATGGGCGCGATGAAAAAGAGGCAAGGGAGCAGGAAGTAAGGGGGATAATTCAGATAAGGATTTGTCATTAGCGGGCAAGATGCCCGCACCACAAGCCAATTTGGTATATTTTTTTATTTGTAAGAACCCAAGCATAATTGTAAGCGGGAATAAGATTTCCACTCACAATAACTAGACATTTGGTGAAAATCAAATATGCGCGATCTAAAACTTTTGTAGAGACGTTCCATGAAACATCTCTACATTTTTTGTCGGAGATGTTGACTAAGGATAAAGACCTCTATCAGCCAGCGCCTTGGCAACTCTACCCACGCCCAAAGTATAAGCTGCTAATCGCAGAGGAATTTGCCTAATCTTTGACTGCTGAATTACGTGTTGATAAGCTTGTACCATTAACTTTTCCATTTCATGATTAACACGTTCTTCATCCCAAAACAGATAAGAAAGACCCTGCACCCACTCTAAATAACTAACAACCACACCCCCAGCATTGGCTAAAATATCTGGTAGCACTGTCACACCATGCGCTTCTAGAAATTGGTTAGCCTCCAAAGTCACTGGACCATTAGCAGCTTCGGCAATAATTTTGGCCTGTACCTGATTCACATTTTCTTTGGTAATTTGGTTTTCCAAAGCTGCTGGAATCAAGACATCGCAATCTAAAGTGAGTAAATCTGCATTGCTAATGGGTGTTGTTTGCGGAAAACCTGCAATACTTTTACGATTTTCGGCAGCGTAGGCTTTTAATGCCGGAATATCAAGACCATCTGGGGAATAAATACCCCCTGAACCTGTGGAGACAGCTAAAATCGTCGCTCCCGCTTCGTGTAATAATTCAGCTGCTGCACCTCCGACATTACCGAAACCCTGAATCACTACTCGCACTTCTGAAAGGGATTTACCTTGTTCGGCTAATGCTTCACGGACAATAATCATGACACCTCTGCCAGTGGCCATTTCCCTTCCCAAGGAACCACCAATGGAAAGGGGCTTACCTGTAACCACTCCGGGGACAGCATGACCAACGTTTACAGAATAAGTATCCATCATCCAAGCCATCTCACGGGCGGAAGTACCCATATCTGGTGCGGGAATGTCTACAGAAGGGCCAATGTCTTTAATTAATTCGCTGATATAACGACGACTGATTCTTTCTAGTTCGCCGACACTGTAACTTTTAGGGTTGATGGCTATACCTCCCTTCGCACCGCCATAAGGTATGCCTAATAACGCACATTTCCAAGTCATCAGCATGGCTAAGGCGGAAACTTCTCGCAAGGTCACAGCCGGATGGTAACGAATTCCTCCCTTATAGGGGCCTAAAATATCAGAGTGCTGCACCCGATGTCCCGCAAGAACCTGGATTTCTCCATTATCTAGCTTTACGGGTACGGAAACTGTCACTACTTTGCGCGGATTGCTGAGTATTGCCAATACTCCTTGATCTAGCTTTAATTCTTTACCTGCTGCGTCTAAGTAACTACAAGCTTGATCAAACGGGCAAATATGTGCTGGAGTAGCAGCTTCCCAGGGCAACGGAGATGTCAATACCATAAAATCTTCTCCTAGTCGCGGTATCTTCGCGTACCGGATATATATCCGTCTATTTTATCCTAGACTAGGAAAATAATTAATGAATTTGTAGTTTTTGTTACATTTTTTTTAGTAAAGAGTGGTAACGCAAAAACTATCTGGATTAAATTATTGGGGTGTTTCTGATTCAATGGGTATCAAATTAGGTAAAAATGCTTCTTCTCCATTGGTGACCATAGCTGGTTGTAATGTCAGTAAATCGCTTTGTGGGTCGTTAGCAGGTAACCAACGAATGAAGGGTAGTGGTAATAGTGTGCTGAGGTTTGTGATAATTACTAATAGCCACAGTAATTCAAAGTTAGTTTCGGTGATACCCAGCCAATGCATGATGATGGCTCCAAATTCATAAGAAACCATTCCTGCTAAGTTGGAAACGGACATGAGTACAGCAAATAATGTGGCTTCTACTCCTGGGGGACATAATCTCGCTGCTAATACTAATACTGGCATATAGGCGATTTGTCCCATAACAGTGAGGATGAGGCTATCTCCTAAACTAAACCAGTGGTCGTCTATACCTAATGTTCGGTTGGTGTGAGTCACCAGCAGCAGCATTGTCATTCCCAAGACTGAGGAAAGCACTGTACTCCAAGCAAAAATGGTGCGGAATGACACACCTTTGAGGAAGCGTTGAAAAATCCAAATACCAATTAAGGAAGCACCACTTGTTACTAGTCTTACCCGTCCTAAAAATTCTGGTTGAAAATGTAGTTCGTTGGTGCTGAAGAAGAAAAAGGCAGAATCTGCTGTGGGGGTGGCTAACCAGACAAATACAAAGGCTGTGGGTAACCAAATGGCTTTTTGGGTGACTGCTTGGCGGAGTTGTTTGAGTTGATGTTTGGTGCTGAGAGGATTATTGCTGTGATTTTCTTGGGTATTTTTTCTAATTGGGGTTTCGGCGATTAACCAAGCTACTGCGGAAACGATGAGGGGAAATGAGGCGGTAATCCAAAATACTGTGCGGGTGGTGAAATGTTCTAGCAGCATTCCGCTAAAGTAAGCGGTGAGTAAACCCCCAAATGCGGAAGCACCCCAGCACAGAGATTGTAGTGAACCAGCAGATGCTTGAGATTCTACTCTGGCTCTTTCCACAACTAATGAGTCAACTATGACATCACTGACTGCGACCGAGAGTGAACCAAGGGCGATCGCTAATGTCGCTGCCCAGCTACTATGAACTATGGTGGCTAAACTTATCCAAGAAATTGCTCCTAATATCCCAGAGAGGATCAAATATGGTCGGCGACGGTAGCCAAATATAGGTAAGCCATCGGAAATAAAGCCAAACACCGGCTTGATAATCCAAGGTAAGGCGACTATTCCGAATAATGCTGACACTTGAGCCGGACTCAGTAGCAATTCATCTTTGAGAAAAAAGCTGACAGCTAGACGCGCCAACCCTAAAATTCCTTGGACAAAGTAGACGGTAAGAATTGCAATTAACTCGGCGCTGGGTTCATGACCGAAGAAAATTTTTTCTTTGAGTGAGTCTTTGACTTTGGTCAAGCCAGGGAAGTCAATCACCATTTGATAAATATTTTTGAAGTTTTATTTACTTTTCTATCATATCCGTTTCTCAGAATCTAGGTTTTGGTGAGGGCGATCGCCCTGATTAGGGGACGAGTCGGGACACCCATCCCACAATCAAATCCTGGGTGAGTAGAATCACTTGCTTTAATAATGAAAAATTTGGCACAATAAAGCTAATTTTCCTAGCGCCAATTCAAAAACCATGCCTACGAATGGTAAAATCCTCCGTCAAAGCTATAAAATTATCTACATCTTAGGAAGTGGCGGATTTGGCGACACCTAATTTAGCAGAAAATATAGACTTACTCAAGCATCCCAAGTGTATAGTCAAACACCTCAAGCCCAACTCCGACCCCGCAGTATTACAAACCGTTAGAAGATTATTTGATAACTGAATCTATGGCAGAAGATGAAAAAACAGGCTTAAAACAATTGCTCCACGAAAAACGAGAAGAAATTTTGAGGATTGCGACTCAACATGGAGCTTATAATTTGCGGCTTTTTGGTAGTGTAGCCAGAGGCGAAGAAACAGAAGCAAGTGATATTGATTTTTTAATTGATTACGATTTAGATAAAATCTCTCCTTGGTTTCCAGGTGGTTTGATTTCAGATTTAGAACATCTCTTGAATCGTAAAGTTGATATTGTTACACCTAACTCATTACATGATTTAATTCGAGATAAAGTTTTTCATGAGGCTGTCTATCTATGAAAGATAGTCGGGTTTATTTGATTCATATTCGAGACTGCATTACCAGGATTAAGCAATATACATTTGACGGTAAAGAAGTATTTTATAAAGATATAAAAACTCAAGATGCAGTGTTAAGGAATCTTCAAATAATGTGTGAGTCTGTACAAAAACTCCCACCAGATTGGAAAAATCAATACCCGGAAATCGAATGGAATAACATTGCTGGATTTCGGAATAGATTAACTCATGAATATTTGAATGTAGACCTTGATATTATTTGGAGTGTGATTGAAAATTATTTGCCAGGTTTAGAAATAACAGTTGAAGCAATGGCACAAAAATTTTGGAATATTTAACTAAAATTTACTCAAGGCGATCGCAGCATTTTGACCCCCAAAGCCAAAGCTGAAACATAACACTCTCTGCACTGCACTTTCACGCGCCGCTATTACCAGATTTAAATCAAATTCCGGTGTTTGCAATCCTACGCAAGGTGGTAATATTTTTTGCTGCATAGCTAAAAGCGAAAATGCCACACCTAAAGCTCCTGATGCTCCTAATGTATGACCTGTAGCGCCTTTGGTGGAACTTATTGCTACTTTATTGGGAAATATATTCTGGATAATTTTACTCTCTACTCTGTCATTTAGGAGAGTGGCTGTACCATGAGCGTGAATGTAATCAATATCGGCTGGGGTGAGGGAACTGCGTTTTAAACATTGCTGAATTGCTGCGATCGCACTTTTCCCATTTGGTTCCGGTTTATTAGTATGATATGCATCTGCTGTCAAGCTAAAGCCAAGAATCTTACCATAAATTTTAGCTTGACGTTGCTGTGCTAATTCTGCCGATTCCAAAATAAACACCGCCGCACCTTCACCTAATACTAAGCCTTCCCGATGCAAATCAAAGGGATAAGCCCCAGTATTTGCCAAAGCGCCCATTTGTTGAAACCCTGACAAGGTGAGGGGTGTAATGGGGGCTTCTACAGCACCTGCGATCGCACGTTGACATTGCCCAGTTTTGATTAATAAAGCGGCTTGAGCGATCGCCCCAATACCAGTAGCGCAAGCAGCCATCGGTGCTAAAACTATACCAGTTGCACCAATTTGTCTAGCAGCTGCGATCACGCTCATATGAGGTAAAAAATCTAACCAATTATCTAAGACTACATCCCCCTGATTTAAAACAGTTTCGGGGGTATGATTTCCATACATTTGCCGCGCTAGCAACTCCCAAGAACCCTGATGACTGCGACTTGAGCCAATGACCACAGCACAATCAGGTAAAGGTGAAACTAATCCAGCGTCTTGTAATGCAGCAGCGACAACCTGCTGAGTCAAAATTCTTAATTCAGCAGGTTGCTTACCAATCAAACCCAGAGGATATGCTTCCAGTTCGGAAAATGGTTGATACCTTTGAATACCAGATTTACCTGCGATTAACTTTTGCCAGCTATCCTCTAAGCTTGTGCCTAAAGCTGAGACTAAACCAATACCAGTAATAACAACCAATTTGGGACATGGGGAAAGGGGACTGGGGAATGGGGATTTGGGAACTGGGAACTGGGGATAAAGGACTGAGATTGAGCAGTTTCTTCCCCCCTGCACCCTGCACCCTGCACCCCTGCCTCTTCCCCCTACTCCCTCTTACTCAGGAGTTTTGAGATTTTCCGCGCCTTGAGTGACTTTAGCTGACTCAATGCGATCGCCTTGCTTAATTTTGTTAACTACATCAAAGCCTTCGGTAACATTACCAAAAACGGCGTAGCTACCATCCAGGAAAGCTAAATCTGCTAGGGCAAAGTAAAACTGTGAGGAAGCAGAATCGGGCATTTGCGATCGCGCCATAGCTACCGCACCGAGTTTATGCTGTAACTGAGGTGGCTTCGTCACACGAGCCGATTCCAAAGTCTTGCCATAAATAGGGCTTTCTTCGCCTTGTGGCTTAATTTCCAAGGGTATACGGCGTTCAGTCCCAATTTTGGGGTCAATGTAACCACCAGTTCCCAGTCTACTTACTGGAACGTTCGGGTCTTTACTTTGAGGATCGCCCCCTTGAGCTACAAAAGGTTGGGGATCGCGCACAACTCGATGGAAAACTAACCCATCGTACACACCTTTTTGGACTAAATCGACGAAGTTACCAGCTGTAATTGGGGCATTGGTGCCGTCTACCTCGATAGTAACCGGGGAACCGTTAACCATCATCACCACAGTAGCGTTACCTTCGAGCCGTGGTAAATCTTTCATTCCAGGAACACTCTCATTTATAGTTTCAGATACTGATGTTGTATCAGTCGTTGTCGTCGTATTTGTATCACCTGCTGTCGAGTTGGGAGAAACAGAATCAGAAGTCATCTCCCGATCTAAACATCCTCCCAAGGTCAAAGCACCGACTATCAAAAATACAACCAGAAATTGTGAAATTTTTAACCGCATAGTCAGTTACAGATTCAACCAGAGTATCTTATCTTTTTAGGGGACTGGGGATTGGGGATTAGGGATTAGGGATTGGGTATTGGGGATTGAGATGGAGAATTTTCTTCCCCCCTGCACCCTGCACCCTGCACCCCTGCTTCTTCAAAGTCCTTCCAGAGGTACTCCCAAAAAGCGGGCTAACTCAGCACCTGTAGTTTCCAACTCTGCTAAAGATAAGGGTTGACCTACCCGTGTGAGGGGTATATCTCGCCGACCCTTGACGCGTAGGTAGAGAGCGCGACGGGGATTCAGACCTTCTTTAATGTCTATTCGGACACACTGCACGTCTTGAGTATAGCTATCGATTTCAATGCGACGGTTTTTGCCGGGAAATCCCCAACGAAAAATTTTTATCCTACCAGTTTCCTGATTGAAATCGTTGTAGCCGCCGCCTACATCCCATAAAACAACTAGCCATAAATATGAGGCTAAAAGTAAGCCTACAGTGCCATATAACCCCATAACTAGTCCTTGGGGTACAAATATCAGTTGAGTTGCATCGGTAACTAGGAGAAAATTTACTTTCAAGTAACTAGATATCCCAGCCAAAAAGAAGCCTGTGGCTCCCAATGTAACGATAGTTGCCCACCAGTAGTTGCTGAACCGACGAGAACCCAGAACATTTTGATGTAGGGTACTTGCAGGTTTGCGATCGCCATTGGGCGAATCACCTTTGTTAATTGTTGTTGATGCCGTCATTGAACTACCTTGGCCCGTGAGTTCTTCCCTATTCAAGTCTGCCATTTTAGGAGCTTTTCGTGCAAGTTGGGTAGTTAAACTTTTAAGATTTCTGAGAAAAGTTGTGTCAGATTGTTAAAATTCTGATATTCATAATAAGTAATAGGTTTGTGTTTAATACCCAATTTACTCAAGTCGATTGGACGAAAACTCCAACTAATGTGATAAGTTAAGAATCATTAAGTTACCACAAGCTAAACAATTAGCCAATGGTACGTGTAATGTCATAACTCTGAGAAATTCCGATCATCAAGACGGTGAACTCTCACATTCTCAGATGCTTTCAGGCCGCTGAGATTGACAAAAAAACGTTAATTCCTCGTTGCAGTCGCATTAAGTCGGAAAAATTGCCGACAGCGTTGCTTCAAAAACGTTGCAATTTTAGTAAAAGAGGATTTTAGTTCAATGACCATCGCAGTTGGACGCGCCCCTAGTACAAGAGGGTGGTTTGACGTATTAGACGACTGGTTAAAGCGCGATCGCTTTGTATTCGTAGGCTGGTCAGGAATATTACTATTTCCTTGCGCTTACCTAGCATTAGGCGGTTGGCTGACCGGTACAACATTCGTCACCTCCTGGTACTCCCACGGATTAGCATCATCTTACCTGGAAGGAGCTAACTTCCTCACAGTTGCAGTTTCCACCCCACCAGACAGCTTGGGACACTCCCTACTACTGTTGTGGGGACCCGAAGCTCAAGGCGACCTCACCCGTTGGTTCCAATTGGGTGGATTGTGGCCATTCGTCGCCCTACACGGAGCCTTTGCATTAATTGGCTTCATGTTGCGCCAATTTGAAATTGCCCGTCTTGTAGGCATTCGTCCATACAACGCTCTAGCCTTCTCTGCCCCCATTGCGGTATTCGTCAGCGTCTTTCTGATGTACCCCTTGGGACAGTCAAGCTGGTTCTTTGCACCTAGCTTTGGTGTAGCGGCAATTTTCCGTTTTCTACTATTCCTACAAGGTTTCCATAACTGGACACTCAACCCCTTCCACATGATGGGTGTAGCAGGTGTTCTCGGTGGTGCGCTATTGTGTGCCATTCACGGAGCTACAGTAGAAAATACTTTGTTTGAAGACGGTGAAGCTTCTAACACCTTCCGCGCCTTCAACCCCACCCAAGCTGAAGAAACCTACTCAATGGTGACAGCAAACCGTTTCTGGTCACAGATTTTCGGGATTGCATTCTCCAACAAACGTTGGTTACACTTCTTCATGCTATTTGTGCCAGTCACTGGCTTATGGATGGCATCAATTGGGATTGTCGGTTTAGCACTGAACCTGCGGGCTTATGACTTCGTTTCCCAAGAATTACGGGCAGCAGAAGACCCAGAGTTTGAAACTTTCTATACCAAAAACATTTTGCTGAACGAGGGTATCCGCGCTTGGATGGCTCCTCAAGATCAGCCACACAAACAATTCGTATTCCCAGAGGAGGTTCTACCGCGTGGTAACGCTCTCTAATAGACCAACTGTATTAGGCGGCGGACGTGACCAAGAATCCACAGGCTTTGCTTGGTGGTCTGGTAACGCTCGTTTAATTAACTTATCTGGTAAACTGCTTGGCGCTCACGTAGCCCATGCTGGTTTGATTGTATTTTGGGCGGGAGCGATGACTTTGTTTGAAGTCGCTCACTTCATTCCGGAAAAACCCATGTACGAGCAGGGCTTGATCCTGCTACCTCACCTCGCCACCCTTGGATGGGGCGTTGGTGCTGGTGGTCAAATTTTCGACACCTTTCCCTACTTTGTTGTTGGTGTACTTCACCTGATTTCTTCAGCTGTACTGGGTTTTGGCGGTATCTATCATGCTGTCCGTGGCCCAGAAACCTTAGAAGAATATTCCTCCTTCTTTGGCTATGACTGGAAAGACAAGAACAAGATGACTAACATCATCGGGTTCCACCTGATCATCCTGGGATGTGGTGCGCTCCTGTTGGTGCTGAAGGCAATGTTCTTTGGCGGTGTTTACGATACCTGGGCCCCAGGTGGTGGTGATGTTCGTGTAATTACTAACCCGACATTAAACCCGGCTGTAATCTTTGGTTATCTGATTAAGGCTCCCTTCGGTGGCGAAGGTTGGATTATCAGCGTCAATAACATGGAAGATATCATCGGTGGTCACATCTGGATTGCCCTGATGTGTATTTCTGGTGGTATCTGGCACATCTTCACCAAGCCTTTTGCATGGGCGCGTCGTGCGTTCATCTGGTCTGGTGAGGCTTACCTTTCCTACAGTTTGGGCGCTCTTTCTTTGATGGGCTTCATCGCCTCTGTCATGGTTTGGTTTAACAATACTGCTTATCCCAGCGAATTCTTTGGTCCTACTGCTTCTGAAGCTTCTCAAGCTCAAGCTTTGACCTTCTTGATTCGTGACCAACGCTTAGGTGCTAACGTCGGTTCTGCACAAGGCCCCACAGGTCTGGGTAAATACCTGATGCGCTCTCCTACTGGTGAAATCATCTTCGGTGGTGAAACCATGCGCTTCTGGGATTTCCAAGGCCCTTGGTTAGAGCCTTTACGTGGTCCTAACGGTCTTGACTTAGATAAAGTCAAGAATGATATTCAACCTTGGCAAGCACGTCGTGCTGCTGAATACATGACTCACGCTCCTTTGGGTTCTTTGAACTCTGTAGGTGGTGTGGCTACCGAAATCAACTCTTTCAACTACGTATCTCCTCGTGCTTGGTTGGCTACCTCTCACTTTGTGTTAGGTTTCTTCTTCCTGATTGGTCACCTATGGCACGCGGGTCGCGCTCGCGCCGCTGCTGGTGGTTTTGAAAGAGGAATCAACCGTGAGACTGAGCCAGTTATGTTCATGGATGACATTGACTAGGTTGAAAAATTTATTTGATCACTGACAATCAAATGCTTTACTAGCCCTTGTTGAACAACAGGGGCTTTTTTGTCTGGTCTGGGATGTGGCACAATCAAATTAACTGCACAAGCAATAAATAGTTATAGCAACCGCCAAGGAGGTTAAGACATAAACGGATCATCAAACTTAGACACCAAAAGGGTTATAACCCACTCCCCACTCCCTACTCCCTACTCCCCAGCTATATGAGCGATTCAAATTTTACAGAAGCTTTGGGCTGGACATCAGAAGCTCAAGAAAAATTGCAGAATATTCCCTTTTTTGCTCGTTCCCAAGCTAAAGCCCGAATTGAACAGTTAGCACGTCAAGCCGAGAAAAAGGTGGTGACAGCCGATTTGGTTGAACAGGCTAGGCTGGAATTTGGACAGTAGCAATGCTCGATGTTCACTGAGAAACTTGTGGTTTGAGAACGCTGGGAATTGCCTCTATGACTCTGTGAGCAATTTCTTCAGGTGTTTCTGCTTCTCTGACAGTGATTTTGAGGTCAGCTTGAGAGTAAAGTGGTGTGCGTTGTTCGAGAAGCGATCGCAATTTACCTTTGGGATCAGCATCTTGTAATAATGGTCTTGTGGTATCCTCTGCCAAACGGGTGTAGAGTAATTCCACTGGCACGTCTAGCCACACAACTAAACCGTGGTGTAAGTAACTCCAGTTTTCTGGCCGTAACACGATGCCTCCACCTGTTGCTACAGTCAACCGCGTATAAGCACACACTTGTGCCAATACATCGCTTTCTAACTGGCGAAATGCTGTTTCACCTTCTTCAGCAAAAAGCTGATTGATGGATCTTCCTGCTGATTGGGTAATTACATCATCGGTATCTAAAAACCTATAACCCAGATGATTAGCGAGTAATTGTCCTACCGTAGTTTTACCAGCGCCCATCATGCCAATTAAATACAGGTTGACTCCTTGCAATAAGCTGCTCACCAGTCGTTTCGCTCCAGTTAGGGTTAATTTCACTATTATCCTAACTTCTAAAATGACTTTGATTTAATTTAGTTGCAGCCATGACCTTACTGTGTTGTATCTAATATCACAGGAGTAATATTTTCACAAGACAAAATCATACAATTTGGTCATTTTTGCTTAAGTATATTTAATGATTCTATAAAATTGCATAAAGTTTCCGTGAAACTTTATGCAGACAAATCCTGTCAATACAAAGCAACAGGACTCTCTCTGGTGGGAAATTTTAGTTGTACAGAATACTATGTTTTTTTAACAGCACAGTATTAAACTGCTGAAACTTAGTTATAGCAAGCTGCCATCAATAATTTTAGCAAATCTAAGTGTAAAAGGTGACTTGTTGTTTAACTTTTCATCAATGAATCTCATCAACTTGGAAGTCCCTTAGTGACAGCAGTCACTGCATATCCCACCAGAGTCAGACCAAATAAATCAATGTGGTATGAGTGAGGCATCAACAATGACTCGAATTCGTGACTTAGTACAACAAGCTTTAGCAACAAGCTACCTGAGTGTTGAAGCAGAAAACCAACTACGGCATCTGTTGACTACCCAGTATGACTTGGAAGATTTCAATGCTTTCATGACTTTGCAAGAGGCAGCTATGAACGGCAAGGTCAAGCAGGAGTCTCGTGAGCGTGTACTGTCTCAGTAATTCCCAGCTTACTTACGTGGCGGCTCATCTTCATTCTCAAAATTGTCGTCTTCAAAAAACTTCCAATCATCGTCATCATCATCGGCTTGTTCATCGACTTGGTTAGTAGTCGGTGGTTCAGAAGGAGGGATGATTACCCGGTAATCAGCATCATAAACGGATTCAGTTTTTCCTACCGCAGTATTTTTTGGCTCACGATAGTTGTAGGAATAAACCGAACCAGATTGGGAACGGCTTTGAGGTTCTTGTTGGCGTTCGTAGCTTTGAGAGTCTCGAACTGGTGGAGTTTGAGGAATCGGGGTGGGTGCTTCTCGTTGCTGTTGATCAAAGTCCCAATCATCATTTCTCGGATCATTTGTCTCCCAATCGTCAAATTCGTGACTGGTATCGGATTCTTTTGTACTAGCTGCGGTCGAAGGTCTATAGGTTTGTGGTTGAGGTTCTTCCCTAGATGTCGCTTTCGCACGGGGTGAAGTTCCGGCTGATTTATTAGGTCTTTGGCGTTGTGGTTCCCCAAAATAATTTGATACCTTCAGCAAGGTAGTAATCAGTAGGGATGTCAAAGCACCAGCAGCAGTACTAAAAAAAATCCACATCGCCAGGGGTAATGGTAGAGTTCGCACACCCAAAAATACGAGCGCTAGGACAGGCGACCAATTTTGAACTAACAACAGTGAGAGTATCCCTAGTACTGCCACCAATAGAATTAAGCGAATTACAGCCATAGAAAAGGCAAAACTCAAAGTTACTCAATCAAAGCCAAAGGCAAAAGGCAAAAATTACTTACTTCCTTGCCAACGCTGAATCGGAATGCAATCAATATCTAGTTGATCTAAAGCACGAGCAACTACAAAATCAACTAAATCCTCAATGCTTTGAGGATTGTGATACCAAGCCGGAATGGCTGGGACAATTCTGACTCCAGTTTCTGCCAAAGTTGTTAAGTTTCGCAGGTGAATCAGGCTAAATGGCGTTTCACGGGGAACGATGACTAGCTTTCGCCCTTCTTTAATCTGGACATCCGCAGCTCGTTCTAGTAAGTCGGAACTTAAGCCCCCTGCTATCTTCGCTACTGTACTCATGCTACATGGCATAATAATCATCCCCAATGTGCGAAAAGAACCACTGGCGATTCCGGCTCCCACATCACCCCAAGGATGGCAGCGTAATTTACCCCCAACAGTTACTCCAGCTTGTTCTCGCCAGAATTGCTCTTGTGCGGTTGGTTCAGCTGGCATTCGAGTTTCCTGTTCGCTGGCCCAGACCATGTAAGTTGATTTAGAGGCTACTAGTTCAATTTCATAGTCGGCTGCGAGCAGATATTTGAGGGCGTGAACGGCGTAGATGAGACCAGATGCACCAGATATGCCTAATATAAGGGGTTTGGAGTTGTTTGACACGGGGCTTTTAGTAAAGTTTATCTTAGTGTTCCTGACGGTGTTCTCGTAAAACCGCCCAAGTTTTTCCAGAGTTGGCGATCCTGCAACATCGACTCTCGAAAAAACAAAAGCGGTCGAATAATTACGAGAAACAGCGCGTCAAGGTGTCAGCCTGCACTCACCACTGGCGAGAGTGTGGGAGGATGTCAAAAAAAATCAAAGGGACAGGGGAAACTCCAGAGATAAATTTAGGGGCGGAAAACAATGACGCATTATTGCTTGTGCAAATCATCTCGTTGACGCGGAGCGGCTTCTCTAGGAGTAATAAATATTTTTCCTTTGAGCATAAATAAATTTAGGGTCTTGAAACCCTTTTGGCACGGGATTTTTAAATCCCCCCGGCTCCCTGCTCCCCTGCCTCTTCGGTCACTCATCCTCTGCATATGTATCTAAGTTGCTGGGTAAGTAGATATCTGATGGGTCATTGTTGGTAGCATTGACACCCAAACCTTTAGCGACAAGATCACTGCTGACTGTGACTAAATCAATTTGCTGACGATAATAATCGACACTTTTAACTTGCACAGCTACGCGATCGCCTAGTCTGTAAGAAGCTCGATTTTTGCGCCCAAATAGTGCCTGTTGTCTGGCGCGATATTCATACCAATCATCTTTGAGGGAACTGACGTGTACCAGTCCTTCGACTCGTAAAGGTACGCTGATATCTTCTCCTGGAGTCGATTCGGCGGCTGGAACTTCAATTTCCACAAAGAAGCCATAGGATTGCACACCAGTAATTACGCCCTGGAAGACCTGACCGATGCGCTGTTTCATCAGTTGGGCTTTTTGCAGTCCAGCTAAATCAGCTTCGGCTTCTTGGACTTCTTTTTCTCTGTCGTTAATCTGGATGATTACCCGATTTAAATCAGTTTGGAGTTCTTGTTGCAATTCTGGCGGCAGAACGTTCCAGTTAATTTCGTTGTGAGAAGAGGAGTGACGCAGGTTTACCCGCTCTTTCACACGGGTATTGCGGCGATCGCGTCCATGCTCAATTAACCTATAATACACTCTTTGCATGAGCAAATCTGGGTATCGTCGCAGCGGAGAACTACAGTGAGTATATTGCTCTAGTGATAAACCAAAGTGTGTTCCTTTCGTGGTGTTGTAGGCAGCTGGCTTGAGAGTATCTTGTAATAAATAGGTCAGAACTTGCTCTGATGGGGATTCCGCAAAAGCCCCAGTTAAGTGCTGATAATCTAAAGGTTGGATATCAACTTCTGCTTCTAGTGTGAGTTCTACGCCCAAATTGATCGCTAATTTCAGCATTTCCTGAACATCTTCGGTATCGGGTGTACCTTGGACGCGCCAAATAGCGGGAATACCTAAAGCACTGAGATGTTTGGCCATGAGTTCATTCACCAGTAGCACGAACTCTGTCAAGAGCGATCGCACTGGTAAATCATTGACCAATACTGCGCCTAAGATCCCTTCATCATAATAGGGGTTTTGGTTAGGTGGTAGATTCAACTCCAAGCTGCCACGAGCTAGGCGCATTTGTTTCACCGCTTTTCGCAGTGTTTCTAGGTCTTGCAGAATCTCAATTACCTTGGGAATTTCGTCTTGAGTTTCACCTGTGAGAATGGCTTCTGCTTCTTGCCGACTCAGTGCTGCATCTACATTGATGACGCTGGGCTGAATTTCCCACTCCAAGGCTTCTCCAGACTGTGGATCAATGGCAATTAAGAAAGACAGAGCTAGGCGATCGCTTCCTTCTACAAATGCACAGCGTTCGGCCACACCTTCGGGTAACATGGGCAGCACTAAGTCTCCCAAATACACCGACTTGCCCCGCTTCACAGATTCTCTATCGAGAGGTTCGTCAGGGTGGACATAATGGGAAACATCAGCAATATGAAAGCCTAACAGCCAATGTCCTTCTGCTGTTTTTTCGAGACTGAAAGCATTTTCAATGAATTTGCTGTCAACATTTACACCGGCAATTGTCAGAGTAAATAAATTGCGTAAATCCAGTTTGTTTTTCAAGTCTGCTTTCAAGAGCCTTTTGGGCAACTTAGCAGCTGCGTCTAGAACTACGTCCGGGAAATTACGTGACAGGTCGTGCTTACAAGTTACCAAGTCTATATCAGCAGCAGCCTCGGCATCGCTACCCAGGATTTGTACCACTCGACCCAATGGGGGATATTGGGCTAGGGGATAACGCAGCACTTCCACATGGGCGAGGTGGTCAATGGCTTCTTCTAATTTCATGCCGTTTGTTTGGATTTTGAGTTCAAACAGCAATCGATCATCTAAGGGTACAGCCCGAAAACCGTTTTCTACTGGCTTAATTCGTGCCAGTAATGTGTGGTTGGAACGTTCCAGGATCAGCTTAACTTCTCCTTCTGGAGAACGGCGACGACTACCTTCCTTGAGGACTCTCACCAAAACGCGATCGCCATTCCAAGCATTACTCAGATGACTCTCACGAATATAAATATCCTCGGCTCCTTCCACATCTTGAATAGCAAAGCAAAAGCCTTTACTAGAACAACGGAGTTTGGCTTCAATAACACCTTCTTCGGCCACCCGGCGATATTTGCCGCGTTCTTTCACCAGAATTCCGATTTTTTCCAGAACTTCCAAAGCAATGTGAAGTTTTTGTAAACTAATTTCATCCTCGCAACCTAGTTTCTTTTCCAAAACTTTACGAGCAACCAATTTATCATCAGTGAAATTGGCAAGGAGTGTAGCGATAGAAAATTCCATGCAGTGAACCGACCTTTGGTCAAAACATCATTTTTCATTTAATCTGGCCCTTTGGGTGTATACCCTCTCCCTAGTCGCAGCATCTTACTTTGGGACAAGGGGAGACGCTGCGCTAACACGGCTGACAGACACGCTTTGCTGCTACGCAAAAGTCAAAAGACCTTTTTATCCGCTGACTTTTCAGGTCATGAGGAAAGATTATCGTATAACCTCAACCTCTAGCCCCTTTCCGACTTGAGAAGGGGGAAAATTTCAAATATCTCTCCTGACAGGGGAGAGGTTTGGAAAGGGGTTTTTGAGTTTCCATGAAAAGTCAGTTTTATTTGTAGCTTTCTCCCCAGGGGAGACGCTGTGCGTCAAGCCCTGCGGGCATCGCAGACAACGAATTGTTGTCAGATAGTCGGTTACTTCTGCTTAACTACACTATCTGGAAACGAATTGCCTGGAAACAGGGTTCCTCTTTCAAGCTAAGGAAGCCGACTCACCCTAACGGTTAGCCGCCTTGTCTTTACGAACCGCGCACTGCAAAATCATCTGGTGAGTTCGTCTGAGTATAAGCCCCTTCAACTAATCCAACTTAATACAGTACACCTGATTAGAATTTAGCCCCACTAGGTAATTACGCAACGAGTTTTAAAAGAGGCTGGGTTGGGATAACTCTCCACACAGACCGCAAGCGCTACCAGGGGAAACTACAAGTGTTTGATGGTCTAGATTTCAGGTACTTTCACCATGAGACTCTGATGTGTAAGTAGGATAAACTGCCGTACACCCGATTTTCCTATATGTAGAATCGGTAACAATCAGGTAAGCAGCTTAACAAGCAGTGAGGGCGAACCTTATCTCCATTATTGTAGATTTAGTGCGTACTTCCAGAAAATAATTTCGGATATAGAATTGGGTAATTAGTATAGCATTTAAACAGTGGCCACCTAGAGTTACTCAACCCACAGCTACTGCTATAATCGGGACACAACTGAGTGCTGAGTGCTGTTAGCGGGGCAGCCCGTCCTGAGTCCTGAGTCAGGAAGAAAATTTGATTTTTTCTTTTTTGGAGACACAGGAAAAAGTAGTCCACTTTTCCTTACAAAGCAGATTTAGATTGGTGGCAGTATTATGTTGATGTTAGCTCAATTCCAGAGCTTGTATCCCCAGGGCAGTATTATTACTGAATTAGTGCAAATTTTTCAAGGAAAATATATTGTCCGGGCTAGCGTGCAAATTGAAAACGTCACCCGTGCGACTGGCATGGCAGGGGCAGAAACCGTAGAAGTAGCAGAAGACAAAGCCAGAACTAGAGCATTAATGGTTTTGGGCATCAGCAATTCTCCACAGGCATCGGTAGAATTGGCTCCCCAAGAGACATCCCCAGTGCAGTTAAATTCTGCCTTGAACACCGCCAAGGTGAAATTGAACGAGCCTAATCAGGCTAGCTATTCCCCCGTTATAGATGAAGACTTTGGCAGTAGCCAATGGTCAGCACCCAATGACAGAGAAATATCTCTACCGCCTCTGAGTGAACAGAATCTCAAAACAGAGTCAGTACAAATTGACACAGAAATTGCTGAAAGCAGCGATACCTACAGCCAAGATTTAAATCAAAATGTTCCCTCAACTCACAACCGACACCTAGAATTCGATACCCCATTTCAAAACCGGGAAACGATGCCTGAAAACCAGTCGGAACGTCAGACATTTTCGGGAAATTTTGCGAGTAATGTCACACCTTTTACACCCCGCAGTTATAGTCCGCCAGAGAATGTGAGCAATCAAATATGGGAAGCTAAAAAAAAGAAGAAAAGTGAACCAGTGGATTTATCTGATGTCATTGCCAAAACAGATGTCGAACTTCAGCGCTTAGGCTGGACAGCAGAACAGGGAAGAGAGCATTTAATTAAAACCTACGGCAAGCGGGGACGCACTTTGCTAACGGAAGAAGAATTGCACAGTTTTCTCCAACATCTGGAGTCTCAGCCAGACCCAGTAGCGGGATTTTAATTAGGGAATGGGGAATGGGAAGATCAGAGGAAAGGGGGCAGGGTGCAGGGGGCAGGGGAGAAGCTCAGAG
>NZ_CAWQOY010000135.1:0-39851 GCF_963896525.1 Nodularia sp. LEGE 04288 | reverse complement strand
GTTCCGCCCCCACTGACCTGTCGCCTACCCCCCGCAGCGTAGCTAGAAGCAAGCCGTGTCTTTTGCCTCCGGCAAACCTCGCTCCGCTCGGACGACAGGCTTGCCAAATGGGGAAGCCTCCCCCTTTGGAAACCCCCTCCCCCACCTCCCACAGTTATGCGCCCAAAACTGTCCAAAAACCTGCTGCGTACCAAAACCCTAGAAGCTCGTGTCAACGTCATTGAACACGACATGATTAAGCTCAAAGCACAAGACGCAGGACTCTCAATAGCTGAATTCACCCGACGCAGCGTATTACTCAAACCACTCCCCAAACGCACCAGCAAAATCACCCTGGCAACCTACCGTGAATTATCCCGCATCGGTAATAATATTAATCAACTCACCAGAGCCACCCACACAGCCATTAAAATGGGACTGCACCCACCCGCAGACCCAGAAGAATTAGCACAGTTACGCAACCTCCTACAAAAGATAGGACGAGAACTGTCCCAAATGGAAACCGACCCCGCCGATGAGGACGAAGAAGAAGATGAAGACTGGGAGACAGAATGATTGGCAACCAAACCAAAGGTAAAAGCTTTCGCGGACTCCTCAACTATCTCGAAAACCGAGAAAAGTCATCCTTAATTGGTGGCAATATGTTTGGCACAAATGCCGCCGAACTAGCCAGAGAATTTCGACTGTCTCGACAACTCAACCCAGAAGCCCTGAAAGTAGTTCACCATGTTTCCCTATCACTCACCCCAGGCGAACAGCTAGATAACGAGACATGGTGCGAAATCGCCGACAAGTATATAGAGGCAATGGGCTACACAGCCAACCAATATGCCATTTACCGCCACAACGACCGCGACCACGACCATATACACATTTGCGCCAGCCGAATCAGCCTAGACAATGGCAAGATTACCAGTGATAGCTGGGAATATGTGCGCTCCGAAAAAATTATTCGCCAGCTTGAACTAGAATACAGTTTACAACAGGCTCAAAGTAGTAAAGAAAAACTCAACCGCGCCCCCAGCATAGGACAACAGCGACGCATCGAGCGAGAACAACTAGAATACGAGCAAGGTGAGAGAAACACACCGCCACAACAAGCAATCAAAACCCAACTAATTGAACTGATTGACCGCGCCACAATAGACCAACCCACCATGCCCCAAATGATTGAAAGATTGCAATTATTGGGTGTAGAAGTGCGCCACGGATTAACACGCAACGGCAAGAGTAAAGGTATCTCCTACGCCTGGAATGAGCAAAAATTTAGCGGTACAAGTTTAGGTGCAGCCTACACCTTCCCAGGACTACAAAAACATAAAGAAATTGACTACCAACCACAACGCGACGACCAACCCATTCAGCAACTGCTGTTAAATCCAGTCAAACCGATATCCTCTGATGAGGTACAAAAGTTTCTCATTGAGATTGAACAGAAACAACAGTTGCCATTTACGCCCCCAGCAGAAGATGAAAGCCTATGGCCTGCATTAAAAAATTACCTGACTGAAAAACGTGGCATCTCATCTGCATTTGTGGAAGCATTACATGACCAGGGGTTGACTTATGTAGACCAGCAGCGAGCTGTTGTGTTTATCAAATGGGATTTAGATGGTGAAAAGTCAGGCGCACTGATATGGCATACCCGTAGCCAAGATAATCTCACTGTTGAGTATGACAAAACCACCAAACCTTCACCGGGTTGGTTTCATTTGAGAGTGGGTGGCAAGCCAGAGGATAAAATCGAGAGAGTATTTTTGTGTTCTTCTCCCATTGATGCCCTGTCAGTAGCAGAGATTGATATGATATCACATAAAGGGTTGCCACCAGTGAGAACAATGTACATGGTAGTGGATGACCCGAATAACTTGCCAGTAGAATTTTTCCAAAATGTCAGCAGAATTGGGCTGGCTTTTAATAACAATGCTCAGGGTGATGAAACCGCTAGTGCTGTCTTAGAATTGCTGCCCCAAAGTAAAAGACTTCCACCCAATGAGCAAAATTGGAATGAGGATTTGCTGGCACTGCTGCACCAACAGCAACTAGAACGCTCCTCACAACAGCGTCGGCAGGACAGGGGTTTTAGTCGGTAGTTTAGTAATCCCTCGATGCAGCGAAGTGGGCGCGAGGGAGGGGCTTTGCCCCTCCCTCTGGACTCCCTCCCCAATGCCAGTTGTTGACCGAGCGCTGTAGAAACCCCTTGGTGAGGCCGACTAAATTCTTCGCAGCGCTCAGTCACCGCTTCGCTACAACTGGCTACTCAGATCAATATCCTTCAAAATTTTCTATTCAAAATACTAATCTACTCCTCGTAATTTGTGTGGATTAAACTTCTCATTAATCTCATCGCAGGCTGATTTATGAAATAAATCCGTCACCATCACTATTGAATAGATGTCGAAATCCTCAACAAATTTCCTAGCATTTTCTCTGACACCATCTTGTGGATGAAATAGAGGACTATCATATTCACCATCTGAAATGAAACCTAAGTCAGTGCGAGTTATCTTCTGATCTCTCAGATTTCCCCCTATCTGCTCCTCCTCGGTAATTTCAAGCCATACTCTGTCTTGGGGTTGAACTATTCTAACGGCAACAATATCGGGCTTAAGATAGCGTGAATATTTTTGTTTTAGAGATTCAAAAATATCTTCAGCTTGAAATACAGATTCTTTGCTTACTGGTGGGCTATTCAGTTTTTGCAATAAAGTTATTGCCTTATCTAGTGGATACTTAAAAAACTCACGATTATTGGATATACGGAAATCATGTAGCTCTTGATGAAAATCAGCTTCAAGTTTCTCATGCTCATCTGAGAAAATTTCAAAAGCGACTTGGAATGGAGTTGGCAAACCAGTGGTAAAAAGTTCACGTGCCCTTGATCGAGAATCACGAAGAGTACGCCCCACTTTTATCATCCCAGGTAGCGAAACATTTGTGAGTATGTATACGTATCCTGAAGCCATCTTAAACAAAAATAAATATTGCCGATTGACATATCACCGTTATCTTAAGTTGTAATGGGGCAGGTAAACCAACTCACTTATGACCCGAATCATCGCAATCTTTAACCAAGCGGGAGGAGTGGCCAAAACCACCATTACCCAAAACCTGGGCTACCACCTAGCACAACTGAATCATCGCGTCCTGCTCATCGACATAGACCCCCAAGCTTCCTTAACCATTTTTATGGGCTTGGTTCCGAGAGAATTAGAGCAAACCGTCAACACTGCCATTGTGGATGAACACCCTCTGCCAATTCATGAGGGAATTCATGGCATGGATTTAGCCCCTGCCAACATCTCTCTCAGTACAGCAGAAATGCAATTGGTCAGTGCTTCCATGCGCGATTTCCGACTCAAAGAAGCCATCGAACCAATTGAATCAGATTACGATTTCATCTTAATAGATTGCCCTCCCAGCTTAGGGCTGTTAAGTTACATCTCCCTTGTAGCTGCCACCCACGTTCTCGTACCCCTAGAAACCCATTTCAAAGCCTTTGAAGGCACAAGCGAACTATTAAAAACAGTTGCTACAGTCCGCAACAAACCCAACCGCAAACTGCAAATAGCCGGATTTGTCCCCACCAAATACGATGCCCGTAACTCCCAGGACACTCGTACCCTAGCAGCCATCACCGAACAACTAGCGATCGCTGGAACAGTTTTTCCTCCCATTCCTCGTTCCACTGCCTTCGTTGATGCTTCAGAAGAGCGAAAGCCCCTGGCAGTTTACGAACCAAAGCACCCATCTGTTGCCATCTTAAAAAAAATAGCCGTTAGCTTAGAATCCTTACAATGAGACGCACTAAAAGCACCCTACCCCTCAAAAGTAAAATTGAAGTTCCTTGGGACACCACAGACATCAAGAATGCCGATTCTTCTCAATCCATGCCATTAGAGCAGATAAATCTGCCACCAACACAACCGCGCCGTTACTTTGACTCCGAAGCATTAAAGCAGTTAACCGAATCCATCAAACAGCATGGCATCCTGCAACCCCTGCTGGTACGTCCCCTTGATGGAGAAAAACATGAATTAGTAGCAGGAGAGCGCCGCTATCGTGCTGCTAAAGAAATCGGACTAAAAGTTGTTCCCGTTGTCATCAGAGAATTAGACGACAACGCAGCTTTTCAACTGGCACTGATAGAAAACTTACTTCGAGAAGACCTGAACCCAGTCGAAGAAACCGAAGGCATCCTGCAACTGCTGGCTTACAAACTCAATCGAAACATTGAGGAAATTCCCACCGCACTTTATCGCCTACAACGCGAACAGAAAAAAGCATCCACAGTCCTCCATAACGTTATAGACAAGGATAAAGTTGAGGGTGAAGCATCTACCCATAACGTTATGGGCGAAGTCGAAAGTGACTCGATAACCAACGTAACTGGCAAGGAAAAAGTCGAGAGTGAGACATCTACCCATAACATTATGGGCGAAGTTGAAAGTGACTCAATAACCAACGTCACTGGCAAGGATAAAGTCGAAGGTAAGACATCTACCCATAACGTTATGGGCGAAGTTGAAAATGACTCAATAACCAACGTCACTGGCAAGGAAAAAGTCGAAGGTGAGACATCTACCCATAACGTTATGGGCGAAGTTAAAAATGACTCAATAACCAACGTAACTGGCAAGGATAAAGTTGAGGGTGAAGCATCTACCCATAACGTTATGGGCGAAACCGAAAAAGATAACTCAGTCATCAATCAGGAGCCACCCGTAAACCCAGACATAAAAATCGTTTCGGAAGTATTTGATAGCTTAGGGTTAATGACCTGGGAATCTTTCGTTAAAAACCGTCTGCCCTTATTAAACCTGACATCAGACATCCTTGAAGCACTAAGAAGAGGCGACCTGGAATACACCAAAGCCAAAGCCATCGCCCAGATTCAGGATAAAGAAGAGCGTGTTGCCTTTTTAGAACAAGCTATTGCCCAAAACTGGTCTTTAAGCGAAATCAAACAGCGCATTAGTGAAAAGAAAACCCCAACCTCTACCCCCAAAACCGAGTCTAACGATTACAAAGAGCGCTTTAATACTGCGACCACCAAGCTAAGAAAATCGCGGATTTGGTCAGACCCTAAGAAGCGCAAACAGATAGAAAAATTGCTGGCGCAACTGGAGACGCTGACCCAAGTTGAGTAACCTGATTAAAACAGGGTGTGGGGTGTAGCCTATGGGGTGTAGTCCAAGAAAGTTTGTTCCACACCCTAACTTTTTTCATCTACTCAACCCCAGATGTAGAAAGCAGAAGAGTGAAATATTTTTTATACTAAGCTAGAGTGCCTTTCAAAGGGTTTAAGTTTCCATGCTAGAGTCAGAAAAACTTATCCAGATAGTAAAAGCTTGGTTAGCCTACATCAAATTAGAAGAACTGACTCAAGCCGAGGTCGAGCGTTCTTCAGATATCTATTCAAAAGTAGTAGATAAAGGAGTGCAACTGGTTGGCAACAAATTACTTTTAGATAGCGAAATATTTACGCAATTCCAGAAACAGCAACAAGCAGCCAAAAGAGGTAACAAAAATGATGTTCAAATGGCGGTTGCTTTCCCACAAATTTATAGAATCAACGGTAAAGGAAAAGAGCAAAAGCTGAAATATCTGCCTTTGTTCACAATTGATATTTCACCCATATTCAAAGGTAATTACCGTAAAACTGGCTGGGACTTAACCGAATACGAGTTTCAGCCAGTAGTCGTTAATCTAATGCGACTCTACACACTAGAAGAAGAGCAAGCCGAATCACTGATTGTTGCGTCAGGAATATTGAAATTCTTAGAAGACACCTTTAAAGGAAGATTCCCGACCCTGCGAGACTTCCTGGACTTGGTAGACTTACCAAGTCCAGGAAGATACAAAACTCTTCAACAACCTTATTTGCTACGCTGTGACTTTACACCCTATAACGCCCAAATAAAGCAAGACCTGCAAGAAATCCTCAAGCAACTGCAACACCCTGACCATAAGAGCGAATGGCAAACTGAAACTTCCCCCGCAATGCAGTACCTCTGGGGAAAGCCACAATCACCCAGACATCAACAGGGTGTAGGGGGTAGGGTGTCGGGTGTGGGGAAAGAAGAGGATGGGGATTGCAACCCCAACATGACTCTTAATTCCCAACTTGCAGATTCTCAGACTCAAAGTTTTTCCTCTACACCCTACACCCCACACCCCACACCCAGAGCGCCCATTCCTCCCCTACCTGATACCGAGGATGGGGAGGAATGGGCGCGACCTGATGAAGTGATGTTTTGGGGAGCCTTTCCCGACCACGCACCTGATGAATATCAAGCGGCTGTCCTCAAACACACCCAAGAAAACTGGCTAACTGCTGTTTGTGGGCCTCCAGGAACTGGAAAAACCGAAGTGTTTCTGCACCTCGTAGCACAGCAAGTAGTGAATCGGGCATTACAACTTGTTCGTGGTGAAGAGGATGAGAATAATTTAATCCTCTTTGCCTGCACCAACAAAAGCGCCATCCAAAAATTCCCACAGCGACTGACCAAGAATTTTCCGACTCAACAGTTTTATCTTCCTGGTGGCAACCAAAGCATCATCCGTAAAGAAACCCTACCCAAACTACAATCAAGCCAGGATTGGTTACGTCATACTGAATTTAATCAAGAGTCTTGGTCACAAGTCAAACTCCAACTACTGCAAGCTGAAAGTGAAATTCAGCAACTGATAGAGCAAGACCGCTTTCATACCATACAACAAGTTACCGATACCCAACAGCGATCGCAACTGGATGAAGAAATCCAATCACTCAATAACGAGATTGCTACCAAGTCTTCCGAATTACAAGCCCTAACTGAACAGCTATCAAGTTGGGCAGATTACGCAAATTTTCCCCTTGATGCTTACCAGCAGATACAAGAAGCGTTATCCCAGGCAGAACGAGAACTACCAAAACAGTCCGATTCCATCACCAAACGCACTTTAGATTGGCTGAACGTTACTAACGACCAGCGAATATTTAAGCGGCTGGCAAATCGAATCAACGCGGCTGTTTTAAACACCTTGGCAACAGCGCATCCCTTTCAGATACCCCTTGACCGCTTAAGTTTAACCACTGCCCAGACAGAAGTAAACCAAAAACTGGATTTCAAAAAGCAATGGCAGAGTCTTCACCAAAAAGTCACTGAAATTCAAAGTCAACTAACAGCTTTAAACCAGCAGTTAGAGTTAAAACAAGCAGAACATCAACAAATCCAAAAACAACTCGATAGTTACCCACAAGCGGATTTCTACAGTCGTTTTTATCGTGACCATCACTCATTGCAGTTAGAACTATTTCAACGCGCCTGGGCGTTCCTGGTGCAAGAAACTCTCCGACGCAAGGATAGCGTTATCAGGGCATTAGAAACTTATGGCAGCGTATTGATGGGCGATGGACAGGCATTGCTCAAGTTAGAAACAGATCATGATGCCATCTACCGTGACTTGAGTTTGATTTTCCCCGTAATTGGCTCCAGTTTGCAATCAATACGTAATATGCTGCCAATTCTCCATCCCCATAGCGTTAAGCTGGCATTGGCAGATGAAGCAGGGACAACTCTTATACATCAATTATTTCCTTTGCTGGTGCGATCGCAAAAAGCTGTAGTGGCTGGCGACCCCCAACAAATTGAGCCAATCATTAATCTTTGCGACGATACTATCAAACAATATTTCAAAACTGCCTTTTTGGATATGGGCATGGGGAACGAAGACTACTACCGCTATGCCCCCACCGCCAAATACACTGCTACCGCTTATCATGGCGCTGCTGGTGCTAATGGTACAGAAGGGGACTTAGGCAATGGCATTGTCCTGAGAAATCACTATCGCTGTACCCCACCCATTATCCAATTTTGCCGTCCCAACTATCCTGGGGGTCTGCAAATCCTTTCAGAGGATAACGGCGAAGCAACAGTTAAGCATTTGCTGGCTTACCACATTGAGGGAAGCCACACCCATAACACCAATCCAGAAGAAATCGCTGCTGTAGAAACTATAATTGCGTCCTTGCTTCAGCACGGCTACTCTATTAGCTCGAATGACAATTCTAAGACAATTGGCGTAATGTCACCGTTTTCGCAGCAAGCCAACGCGCTGAGGTATCGACTTTCTAACCGTTGGCGAAACTTTTCTTGGGATGATATTGGTACAGTTCATAATTTTCAAGGTGGAGAAAAAACAGCTATCATCTTTTCTCCTTACCAGTGCCAGAAAGAGCATAGTTTTTGGTTCCTTAACCGCAAACCCAATTTACTGAATACAGCTGTCAGTAGAGCAAAGGAATTGTTTATTTTAGTGGGTAATCTCAGGGAATTAGAATTAGCTGGTGGTGAAACCAAGCGGTTAGTTGAACATATTCGGCTACATGGAGAAATTCGTTCTGAGTTAGGCTTGAATATATGGGGTCAGCAACCGTTTTTTTGAACTGAGATGGCACTAACCCCATGAATTTGCTCAAGAAAGCTCGCTTCAAGGATATCTCCTCGCTATCCAGAGATAAATTAAAAAACTGTTTTCAAGCAAGACACAAGTTAATATGATGATGTTGGGGGTAGCAAAGAGGAGCTTTGGGATTGAGGAAGTTCCCTAACCTTTTCCCAGAGGACTTGCCAATAATCATCCAAAGATCGCAGCTGGTTCTCAAGTCAGGAAAATGGCGAGAGGTGAGATACAAACGTGAAGAACGCACCGCATCAGGAGTGTATAATTTTGTCACCATAGAAGGACAAGTATTCATTTGTAGAGCCAGTGCTAGAGTTGGAGGCAGACCAATTGGTCATGTAGATTTAGCAATGGGAAAGGACGTGGACTACGCAGGTCGGCTTTACTTTTCAGGACGCACTAAAAGGGGTATTCTCCGCAAGTGGACTAATGAATCTGGACATTATCGACCGACCCCTGAGTTGATGAACAACGCAGGTTTACCCGCAGAACTTTTTGAGCCGGGTCAATTCAAAAGCCTAATCAGTGTAATTTCACCCCCTGATGATGATTAAAACAGAACAGCCACCGCCAAGATAGATAGAACATGACATTTACTGATGTCAGGGTGTACTTAAGTCGGATGAGAAACGTCATAAAATATTAATAGGACAGATAATATGACTAGCCGATTTATTACTGATAAAGATTTGTCAGACCATAAGGCTTTACAACGGAGGCTGATGAGTTTACCGGAGTCAGATCAGTTCGATGAGATAAACTCCCTTGTAGATCGGGATTCTGTCATTGGTTTAAAATTGGCTAATGCCGTACTCAAGAACAAAAATTACTTTGAGGTGCTTCTAGAGCGAGGACTAGAGAAAGCAAATGCGAGTGAAATAGAACTTTGGCTCAAGTATTTACTCCCGCGTATAGGCTTCCGGCGCGTCATAGCCATCCTATCTAACAAATTATCACAACAGCCTCAGCAAGTAGCTAAGGCTTCATACTGGTTGCCTAAATTTCTACCAAAAGGTAATGAACAGGCTGCAAGATTGCTGAAAAATCTTTTGAATCAGGAGAAACAGATGTTAGGTGGAGAGTACAAAGCTGTCAACCCTTCAGGGCAAATTTACAAGTTAATTTTCCGAATCAAAAGTACAGGTGAATTTGCAGTTTTCGGTGGATATCAATTGGGTAGTAAGGGTTCTAAAATCATTGTGGAAATTCTCAATTCAGAAGACTTATATCCAACTGGTGGAGTTAGGCAAGTATCGCCTGGGGATATAGAGATTCTCGACCCACAACCTTATGACGATTGACACATAGACAAAAATCTATAAATAAGTGCAATTATTGCTCTACTCTCCTATATGTTTGCGAGCCGCAACATATAGGGGGTAAATGAGCATCCATTCCGAAACTTACGCTAAGGATTTGATGACCTGTTTTCAACATCATTTTCACCTACGAAAAACCTGTACCAATTGAAGCCTCTAAAATTTAGGAGCCTCAAACCACTGCTGTGCCGTATTAAATTGTTGCACCAAATAATATAGAGGTTAATTGGTACATTGAAAATTGACAAAAATATTGATTGGCAGAATGCCTATCCAGCAAGGGTTTCAGCCTTAGCGTTATTTTCTGTACCATTGCTCATCTGACCCCTTCCCCAAGTGTTCGTTTGTTTGGACGACCCCGTTTGAGGTTATTGCTCTGTCGCAACTTCCCAGAACCACCGCATTGGTCGAAGCGAGGAAGTAAGGCATTTTTTACTTGCCCACCTTGCCAATTTTTCTATACTTGCTTCTATACTGGCGTAATTGGAGGGGGGTGGTTGGAAAAGTGCCAATACTGGTAACTCGCTGGCTACCTACCCTACGGTACGTCTGGTTCTAAATGGGAGGGGCGGGAGATCATACTCCCCCTCGACCTAACTCAATACTTTAAACAGCCGCATTCCATTTGCAGTCACTAGCAGGGAAGTTCCTGTATCAGCTAAGACGGCGATCGCTAAACCAACAAACCCAAACGTCCCCAATAGCAAAAATAAAGCCTTAGTTACCAGAGAAAAAACCACATTCTGTTGAATCACTGACACAGTACGTCGGCTTAAATCTACTGCATAAGCAAGTTGTCTCAAGTCACTACCTACCAGCACCACATCTGCTGTCTCCAAAGCAATGTCAATTCCACCTACAGCAAAACTAATATCTGCCGTAGCTAAAGCTGGTGCATCGTTAATGCCATCCCCAACCATACCTACTACTCCGTGACGACGCAACTGTTGAATTGCTTGCAGTTTATCTTCAGGTAACAGTTCTGCCTGATACTCTGTAATTCCAACTTGTTGGGCAATTTGCTTGGCCACAACAGTACGATCGCCTGTCAACATCACCAACCGCTTCAATCCAACCCGCTTCAATTGTCGCAGGGCTTCGGTGGCTTCCAAGCGGATACCATCAGAAAGTGCGATCGCTCCTAATAACCCTCCGTTCGTTCCTACTAACACCGGAATTTGACCAAGTTGTTCAATTTCAGTTAACAAAAATTCAGCTTCATCAGACAAGCAAATACCTTTGTCTGAAAACAACCGTCGATTACCAACCAAATACAACATCTGACTCAAGTTTGCCTGAATTCCTTTACCGGGTAATGCTGTAAAATCAAGGGGTGTTTCTAACTCCAGCCCCAAATCTTGAGCCTTTGCCACAATAGCTTTTGCTAGGGGATGTTCAGACTGTTGTTCTAAGGAAGCGGCAATCAGTAATATCATGTCTGCATTCACCTTCCCCAAGTCATAAACCTGCTGCACAATGGGCAGCCCTTGTGTAATTGTGCCAGTTTTATCAAAAGCAAGGGTAGTCAGATGTCCAGCAGTTTCCAGCGCATTACCCCCTTTAAATAAAACGCCCCGCCGAGTTGCCGCACCAATGGCACTGACAATTGAAACTGGGGTAGAAATGACTAAGGCACAGGGACAAGCAATTACTAGCATTACCAGTGCGCGGTAAAGCCAGACATTAAAAGGTTGAGCAAAAGCCAAGGGCGGTATTAGAGCAATGGCGATCGCTGCTAAAATCACTATCGGAGTGTAGACCTCTGCAAACTTATCCACCCACTGCTGTGAAGGTGCGCGGCTTTCTTGAGCTTGTTCCACCAAATTAATAATTTTGGCAACGGTTGTATCGCCAGAAGTGTGCGTAACTTTGACTTCTAAAAAACCGGTCTGATTTAAAGTGCCGGCAAAGACAGTATCTCCAACGGCTTTATCTTCTGGGATTGACTCTCCTGTAATTGGAGACTGGTCAATGGCACTGTTACCAGAAACAACCACACCATCCAACGCCACACGCTGTCCTGGTCGAATCGTCAAAACTTCACTTAGCTCAATACTTTCGACGGGAACTGTAAATTCCTGATTTTCTCGCTTAACTGTAGCAGTAGGTGGAGTCAAATCCATCAGTGAGCGAATTGCGTTGCGGGTACGACCAAAGGTGAAAACTTGCAATGTTGTGCCTAAAGAGAACAAAAAGACAACCAGCCCCCCTTCAAACCAATCACCTAAAATCACTGCCCCAATCACCGAAATAGTCATCAGCAGATTCATATCAGCGCGGCGCAAGCGCAACTCAAACAAACCAGCCCGTGCGATCGGATAGCCAGCAATTACTATACCAATGCCATAAAAAGCTCGTGCAATCCAGATGGGTAGCACTAGATATTGAGTAAGTAAACCTAAAACTATACCTATACCTGCAAGTATGACACTCTGTCCTCGACGATTTTCAATCCAGAATCTCCAGCTGGTTAAGTCGGATTTTTGTTTTTGTTTGGACTTGTTTATTAGCTGAGAATGCTCGTGGTTATGGCTATAGTCATGGTCGTGATGATGGGAACTTGCTTCAACACCCTCCTCAACCGTGTAACCTAAATCTTGAATCCGGTCATAAATTGCTTTCTCATTCACCAATTGTGGGTCATAGGATATATGCAATCTTTCGCTGGCAAAGCTGACCGATGCTTCTTGTACGCCTATTATCTTCTGCACCCCAACCTCAATAGTTTTCGCACAACTGCCACAATCCATCCCGCTAATTTGTAACTGTAGCGTTCTCACAGGAGCTACATCTACGTTATGGTCATGATTTAGGTGGTCACGGTCGTGTTCACCGCCACAGGAATGAGTATGCTGATGGGATTGCGCCTCATGACTTTGCTCTATCGTATAACCTAAACCTTTTATTTGGTCATAAATACTCTTTTCACTCAATAACTGTGGATCATAAGAAACCCTAGCTTTACCAGTTGTAAAGTTTACCGTTGCTTCTGTCACACCATGTAACTGTTGCAAAGCGACTTCAATTGTATTGGTGCAGCTTCCGCAGTCCATACCGCCAACTTGCAAAGTTTGGGTTTTGAGGTCAGGAGTTTGAGTCATAGCAGCTTTAGAATCAAGGCGAAAAGTTAACTGCCAATATTATAAGAGAACAATTGAACAGTTGTTCAATTGAACAATTGTTATCATTTTAGGGTGGGGGGTCAGATGAGCAATGGTATTAAACTCAACGAATCGGTCACCCGACCCGTTGGTCTTCAAAACCGTGCGTAAAACTTTCGCTTTACACGGCTCCTCAATGACTTGACCTTTGTCATAGGAACCTCTAACTACTATCCCAACCACTCTTCTTCAGCGGGGGTACTTCCCCAAAGCTTTGAGTCTCGGTTGTCTTGAGCAGTTTTGCTATCATGGCAATGACGGTGTAATACTTGGAGGTTGCCGTACCTATCCTTTTTGCCTTGTGACTTGGGGATAATATGGTCTACTTCGATTAAATCGTCTTCTCTAAAATACAATCCGCAGTACAAACACTTACCTTTCTGTTCTTTCAAAAGCTTTGCAACTCTCTTAGGAACTAGGGGGTGTTCTCCTCTTCTAGCACTCCAATATTTCAGGTTTCCGTCGAATGGGGATGCATTACCCTTAATTTTGATATGTCTAACAATTGGTTTGCTAGCATGGTTAATTAAAGTTTCTGCTACTTTTCCATCTTTGGTTACTGAGAATACCCAATTGTCTCCGCCTATCGTATGCCAGTACTTACTGGATACCCATGCCCCTGATTTCTTGGCATGACGACGCTTCGCCCATCTGGAGAGCTTTTGATACACCATGTGGTCAAGCGTAGAAAATGTTTCTTTGCTTGGGGTAAAGTTACGGAAGCTGTCACCAGGGGCAAAGTAGTCTGTAAGTATTACGATGCAACCGTTTCAGTTTTTAAGATGATTGGATCTAGCGATCGCTTACCATTGCTAAAAAGTTCCGATTTAAATTGGAGTCGGAACTAAAGAGCGAAAATTATGGAGTGTTCAACCCTTTTTACTCACTGAACCAGAATCAAAGTGGATAAAGTTCCAACTCCTCAATAAAATTCGGTACTTTATTCTTACTTTGCCCCTGGTGACATTTTCCGTAACACTACCCCTTTTATGTGGGGACTGAGGGGAAGGAACCCCAGGAGGAGACGGCTCCTCAGTAAAATAGGCTACTGCCTCTACGCACAACTTTCACGTCGCGCATCTCGGCTCAATACCTAGAAGAGATTGCCCCATCCTCCAAATGCACAATCCGATCTGCTACATCCAAAATTCGGTTATCATGGGTCACCAGCAAAATCGTGCAGCCTTGCTCCTGTGCGAGATCCTGCATTAAATCTACCACTGCCCGACCAGATTTACTATCGAGTGCAGCTGTCGGCTCATCAGCTAAAACCAAACGTGGACGACTGACTAACGCCCGCGAGATCGCCACCCGTTGCTTTTGTCCTCCAGACAAATCATGCGGGTAATAATCAATATGATCGTCCAAACCGACCTGCTGCAAAATCTCCTTAGCGCGTTGCTGCATCATTTCACGACTGCAATTGGGATGTACCTCTAGTCCCATCATAACGTTTTGTTGTACAGTCAAACTATAATGCAGGTTGTGTGCCTGGAAAATATAGCCGTTGTTGCGACGAGCATAGACCAACTTTTTTGCACTGGAGCCGCAGAGTTCCTCACCAAGAATCTTGATACTGCCTTCCTGAGCAGCCCGCAAACCACCCACTAACGTCAGCAATGTTGTTTTTCCTGATCCTGATGGACCAGTCAGAATTACGACTTCCCCCGTTTTGACCTGCAAATTGATGTTGCACAATACCTGCTTTTTCAGATTGCCGTGACCGAAGTAGTGATTGAGGTGACGAATATCAATGGCATATTCCATAGAGGTTCAAATTTAGAAAATATCAGCAGGATCGGCAGATTGAAGTTTCCGCGTAGCGATCGCACCGGAAATCAAGCACATAACAATTGTCGTGATTAGTATCCCCATTGCACGGGCAACGGTTAGGTACATTGGTAACCTCGTTGCCTCTCGCGTTAGATAGTACAACAGACTGGAAATAGCCACACCGGGGATAAATCCCAGTACCGCTAGGATTACTGCTTCCTCCAACACAATTCCCAATAAATAACGCTGTTGATAACCCATCGCTCGGAAGGTTGCATATTCCTGAAGATGGGAATTGACATCCGTGGATAGCACTTGGTAGACCAAAATTACGCCTACGATAAAGCCCATTGCCACACCTAGGCGAAAGATAAACCCAATAGGGGTATTGGTCGCCCAGTAGTTTTTCTCGAAATCGGCAAATTCTTGTAAAGTGTACACATTTACATCATCGGGTAAATGATGCCGCAAGGCTTGGGCAACTTGGTTTGGGTCATTGCCAGGAGTAACTTTGATTAGACCTAGACTTATATTGCCAGCTCCCCGTTGAGGATAGAGCCGTAGCAACGTTTCCGCACTGGTCACCAAACTACCGTCTACACCAAACGAGGAACCGATCGCAAATAAACCCCGAATATGCTGTTTGTACCCTTTGATTTCCGTAGTCACGGGTTTGTTCTGGGCAAAATCAGCCAGCATTGCTTTGTAGTCACCTCGCGTATTCTGGTCAAAGAGTAATGTGTCTGGAATTTTCAATTCATCAAGATTTCGATTAATATCCGGTCGGTTAATAAACTTTTGACTGGGATCAGCACCCAGTAATAGCATCATGCCTTGTTTATGCGTTGTAGGATGCTTCCAAGTTGCCAATACCACATAAAGTGGATTGACCAATGCAACTCCTGGAACATCCAATGCCTGGTACAGCCGTCGCCGCGAGAACTCGTTAGGATACAACATATTCCGTATTTGTGGGCTGCTCAGCACAATATCCGCATTTAAGGTTTCGTGAATCCGCACTGAACTTTGGAACAGTGCCCCCTGAAACCCTAATTGCATTAACATCAAAATGTCTGCAAAAGCAACTCCCGAAATTGCTAGGATGAACGTCCCACGTTTATGCTTCAATTGCAGCCATCCCAAAGGCGTTCGACGCCGAAAGCGTTGCCAGAGATTAAGAGGTTTTGGGGCAGTGGTACTATTCATTGAAATTGTAGATTCAGGCTTGTGAGAGAGGTTCATTGAACTCCCTCCTGTCCCAAGTCTATTGACACTTCTACTTGCAAATTAGTTAGATTCATTACCTTCTGACTTGATTTTTCATCAAGCTGCACCCGCACCTCCACAATGCGGGCATCAATATTCGCAGTAGGGTCTGTGTTGATAACATTTCGCCGTTGTACAATATGCCCGATTTCTGTAACTGTTCCTTGCAACGTTTGAGCAATTGATGTGGCTCGAACGGTTACTCTCTGCCCAGGTCTAATCTTAACTACATCACTTTCGTAAACCTCAGCTACCGCATCCATCTGCTGCGTTTGCCCTAAATCCAAAATTCCCAGTGGATCACCCATACTACGAATAGTTTCCCCTGGACGGGTATGAATTTTCAGCACTTGTCCTGCTTGCGGCGACCGAATATAGGCAGTTTCCAAAATTGCTTCAGCTTGACGCAAATTCGCTTTTGCTTCGGTAAGCTCGGCTTGGGAAATCTGGATATCCACCGAGCGTACTTCCACAATCCCATCAAGAGTCGCTTCAGCACTCTTAATATTCTTGAACTGTCCTTCTCGAATTCGCTCCAGTGTTGCCTGAGCCTCTGCTATTTCTGCCTGACCTGAAGTCCGAATTTGGTTTAGCATGGCTTCGGCTTCTGCCCACTGCTGTTTTATAGTTTCTGCTTTCAGTCTGGCACTATCGTACTGTGATGCCGAAATAGCACCACTTTTATAAAGCTGCTCAAATCGATCTCTATCCGTCTTTGCATTACGATACTCAGCTTCCCAGCGTTTTACCATTGCTTGTTTTGCTGCCTCCTCTCCTTGCAAATTGGCACGGATGCGGTTAATCTTGGATTGTTGTGCTGTAATCTGATTTACCCGCTCAATCTGCAATTGTTCCACCTGGGCAGCTTGTGCCTGGATTTCTCCCTGTTTCGCACCCGCCTTTACTTTAGCCAACTGGGCTTCCACAATTCGCACTCGGCTCTGGGACTGCTCTACTGCTGCTTGATACTTTTCTTGTAGATCTAAAACTGCTAGTATCTGTCCTGCTCTTACTCGATCTCCTGTTTTGACCAGCAACTTCTCCAATCTTGCCCCAGCCGTTCCAGCCGGAGCCGCTACCTGCACAATTTCCCCTGATGGCTCTAACCGTCCCAGAGCACTGACTGTTAATAAGGGTGTAGGTGTTTCCACTTCATTCGGAACTTCACTTCCCCAAAAATGTCGTATCGTCAGTACCGATCCCACCACTACTGTCATTGCAACTAAGCCTGAAACGAACAGCCAACGCTTCGCTTTGCTTGAACTTGGATTAGAAATTACACTACTCATTACTTGGGATATACCTACAATTGATACTGACGATACGAGGATTAATATTGATGGTTAACCATGCTATGTCCATCAAAAGATACAGGCTTCAACCAAACAAGCTTTCTACTCGCTGGTGAACAGCCAACAAAACAGCAGGTATATCATTACTGAGAAAGTGGTTGAATACGGGGGCTGGAATAATTGGCTTAGGTAAAACTAAAAAGTCATAAATAAGCTCAACACCACGCTGGGAATGCGATGAACTTTTTGTTTCTAACCGCCAGAAGCCAGAGAACTCCCTTAAGTCACCCTCAATCAACTGATAGTGAACTTCACAAAGATAAGTTTCCCTGATATCGACAAGTGAACGAGCAGACACCTTGATCCCCGCTAAGCTCTTTGTCCGAATCTGTTCTAAGCGAATACCTCCGGTAGGATGCTCTATGCGGCGGCTCTGAGTCATGTTGGGAATAAATTCAGGAAAAGATTCGTAGTCTGTGATGATTTGCCATACTTGCTCTAGAGAGTAAGGAATTTCGATTTTGGCCAAGATATGTCGTCTTTGTCCCTCTAACTTATCGATTTTTAGGTTGACATCGTATTGCTGACTGAGAATTTGTGGTCTGCCCATGTCTAGATTTTTCCTCTGCTACTTTTTAACAACAAGTTTTTCTGGATTGATTGAGGTTTTCAAATGCTTCTCAACCGCAGAAATCACATACTCAGCATCTTTCGGAAGTCCCATAACTAACTCTGAGGCACGACAACTCAACCATTTGCGTCCAAGAACAAATAGCCCAGGCTCCGGAGTTATACCATACTCTTCTATAAAGCCCGCTTCATTAATGCAGTGGGGTAGTTTCAGCCAGTCTGTGTGATCCCGATAACCAGTTGACCAAATGACAACATCAGCATCAGCACTTTCCCCTTGTTCAAAAAAGACGGTTTGTCCTGAACAGTCTTGTGCTTTTCCGACAATACGAACTCCCATTTTCTTGAGGTTTCGATTGTTAAAGTTGCCGCAAGGAACTGGGTTACGCCGTTGGAGGATCTTGGCTACCACACTACGTTTATCAGCAACTAATATTCCAATTTTGTTAAGCCACCAGAAAATATCCTTACCAAGGATAGTACCTGGAGGTAAACCGCGAGATTTACCAGTTGATAATGTAACCTTGCATACACTAGCAAGTCCACCCGCAATCTGACGCCCTGTCGCGCCATCACCCACAACCACGACCCTACTACCTTCTGGGACAAGCGTCAGACTTTGGAGAGTGCCATCCAACTGCAACACATCATCTGATAGACCAGTGCTAATCGACGGAATGTGAGGAACTTGATTTGAACCTGTTGCATTGATAACTGACTTTGTTGATAGGCGATCGCCATCTTTTAAGGTAACGATAAATCGGTCTTGTTCTTTCGTAAGGCTGACAACCTCAGAATTCTCACGGGTGGATACTTTAAAGGTATGAGCAAATGCTTTCAAATAATCCCCCATTTCATTCGCAGTTGGGAAGCCATTGGGATCTCCAGGAAATGGCAGCCCAGGTAGTCCGCAAAACTGTCGAGACGTAAATAATCTCATACTTTTCCAGCGATTATGCCAGACCTGCCCAATCTGCTCTCGCTCTAAAACAATGTAAGAAATACCTCGTTTATTAAGCAGATGGGCCGCATATAAACCACTCTGCCCAGCACCAATAATCACGCAATCAGAATTCAGCATTAACCTTCCTCCTTCAGTTCAATAGCCTGTGTAAAATTTTGCTGTAAGTAATTAATCAAAGAGTTAATAGTCGGGTAATCGAAGGCCAATGCAGGATCAATCGTTACCTGAAGATGTTCTGCGATAATAGCAGTAATTTCTACATGGGCAACGGAATCAAGACCCAAACTAGAGAACGAATTGTCAAGATGCTCTGTAGATGAAAAACCGGGTACTTTTGCAGAAATGTACTCAATTAACTTCTCAACAAGAGCATCGTTATTTTTGATTACACACTCAGTTGTCATTAAAATTTCTTCCTTTGTCATTAAAGAGACTTAATCTGCAATAAAATTAAGAAATGCTATCAAAGGACTGAGAATTAACCATGAGAAAGTGTATCTCTGGGCGATCCCCTAAGAACTTCATGGATAGAGATTGAACTAATTCTGACTAAACCCATTAGAAATTATCAGATTTCTACAGGCAGCTCGTTTTATTTTACCACTACTTGTTTTTGGAATAGTACCTGGTTTCACCAATACCAATTGGTCAAATACAATATTATGACGATCCATAACAGCTTCCTGCAAATCTTTGATCAACTCGCGATGGTCACATTCATTAAAAAGCTTTCGCTGTATTTCTACAATCGCTGCTAGTTTTGATTCATTACCAACATCAATCGTAAAAACAGAAGCACCATTATTTCCTGATGCATACTTGTAACTATTACAAGTATGCTCAATGTCATAAGGATAAACGTTACGTCCGCATATAATTAACATCTCCTTGATGCGTCCTGTAACAAAGAGTATTCCTTCATGAATAAACCCCATATCTCCAGTCCGTAAGTAGTGTCTACCATCGGGGTGCTTTAGTTGTGCATGGAAACACTCTTCCGTTTTTTCTTCGTTCTTCCAGTAACCTTGCGCGACTGACGCTCCCGATACCCAAATTTCACCAATTTTCCCCTGCTCACATACCTCAGTACTATCGGGGTCAACAATACGTACCTGGAGATGAGAACTGATCAAACCACAGCCAACGAGGGTTTTTCCTCCATCACTGCTTTCTTGTACCTCACCACGATCAAATGTGTTCTTATCCAAGGTTAAAATCTGTGTACCTGCGCCTTGGGCAGTACCAGACACAAACAACGTAGACTCAGCTAGACCATAGCAGGGTGAAAAAGCCTTTGGATCAAAACCACACCGCTGAAATTTAGCCGAGAAAGCCTCCATTGTATCAAGATTGATCGGCTCGGAGCCATTTAAAGCCACTTTCCAACAACTCAAGTCTAAGTGCGAAAGGTCTTCACTGTCCTTGATAAACTTGACACAATGCTCATAACCAAAGTTAGGAGATGCGGAACTATGAAGACGATAGTGGGAAATGAGTTCAAGCCAGCGTAGCGGACGCTGAACAAAGTTCATGGGTGGCATAAAAATATATGTTCCACCCAGAAACAACGGTTGTAACATTTGCCCGATTAGCCCCATATCGTGGAACTGCGGCAACCATCCCCCTCCGATCAGTCCTTTGTGATAGTTATAGGCTTCCTGAATGGCTTTTTGATTATCCACAATATTGGAATGACTAACCATTACCCCTTTAGGCAAACTGGTTGAGCCAGACGTATATTGAATGAAAGCCAGCATGTCTGGGTTCAGGATGGGTAATGCGATGTCTGTTGGTGCTGATTGATATTCATCTATCCAGATCCAACTTCTTTCAGATAATTCTGGTATTTCTTGTAGTTGTTGCTCTAGCTGAATTTTTGTAGCAGACGTTGTCAGAATTGTCTCTACTCCAGCATCATCTAGAATTGCCACCGTACGTTCCATTTGCTGAGCATTACGAGACAAATTTAGAGGAATTGCGATGGCTCCAGAGGCAAGACAGGCCAGAAAATTAATGACAAAATCAAGACCATTGGGAAACAACAGTGCAATGGGTTGACCCACGTATCTTCGATGAAGTAAAAGCTGAACACGTTGGAATACAAGCTCGTGCAATTCCCGGTAAGTTAGCTTTTGTGCAGTTTCAACTCCGTAGGGTTGAAAAATACATGCTAGGGATTCACCCTGTTGTTTCGCATGCTCAAAAATCACATCACATAACAGTTGGTGATTATTTTCCATACAACCTATTTCCAAATTCCTTCGCTATCACGCTACAAGACTAATTTCCAAAAGCTGACTGGTACAGGATTCAAGGGATTGAACAAATTTCTGTATATCATCTAGTGTTGTGAAACGACCAAAGCTGACACGAATCGAACCTTGAATTTCCCTTTCACTCATTCCCATTGCTTCTAGTACATGAGAGAGTTTTTTAGTTTTGTTGTTGCTACAGGCTGAACCAATGGACACGATGATTCCACTCTTGACTTCCATCAAAGCCGCCAATGCTTCAGCCCTAGCCCCAGGAATCAGGATATTTAATGTGTTGGAAATACTGTTCTCGTACTCAGTCAATCCATTGAACCTGAAATTGATACGAGATTTATTCAAAAGTTTCATTAGATACCTTTTACATTCCCAATTATGGGCATCCCATTGGTCAAGATTGGAATCAGCTTCTTCAGCAGCCTTAGACAAGCCAACAATAGCAACCAGATTTTCAGTTCCGGCGCGCCAACCCATTTCTTGACCACCACCATGAATGAGAGGAGAAAACCCTTCTATATCTCTTACATACAAGCCACCAATTCCTTTTGGCCCATGAAATTTATGTCCTGAAAAAGATAGATAGTCTATACCGAGTTTCTCAACATTCACTCTGCGTTTACCAATTACCTGGACGCCATCAACGTGAAACTTGATATTCCTCTGACGTGTTATTTGAGCGATGGCTTCCACAGGTTGGATAACACCGGTTTCGTTATTGGCATGCATCATTGACACCAACTGGGTATCAGGTCGTATGGTGCTGACAATGTCATCAATCGCTACAGCACCATTAGCTTGAGGGAATACGAAGGTTACCTCAAATCCAAACTTTTCAGCATAATACTTTACAGTATTCAGGACTGATGGATGCTCAATAGCAGTAGTGATAATATGTCCAGGTGTTTTAAAGTGTTGAAGCAACGTACTTTTAATCGCCCAATTATTTGCTTCAGATCCACCAGATGTAAAAAATATTTTTGCCGCCTCTGTCCCTAATAACCGCGCTACATTTTCTCTAGAACGGTTTAGTATATCTTTGTTGGCTGCTGAATACCTGTTAATACCAGAAGGGTTAGCAAATAAATCTATAGTTTCCTTCATTACCTGTGCTACGTCATCTGATACTGGAGTAGTGGCGTTATAGTCGAAATACCCTGAAATCATTCGGTTCTCCTTAAACTTTTCAATGACAAGCTACAAGCTACCTAGTTCAATGACCTCTGATTGAACGATTTATTTCCAAGTTCGACTTGAACTCAATCTCCATTAAATTCAATCCCCGCTAATCGTGAAACCTATATAGGGCAGTAGTTTTAATTTTTCTATGTCACTGATCTTCAGTGACATAGAAAAAGTTTTTGCCAAGAAGCTAGGGGTTCTTGCCCTATAAAGAGACTTGAGGAATTAAGTTCTTAATTTTGGATAAAGTCGAGCTAATAAAACTTCCTTCCCTACGGCATCATAGCTGCTGAATTTTGTCCGAACTATTATTAGTAAAAGTTGCTTTCAGCTTATCGTGAAGTTCGTGCAGAATATCGAGACAATGATGCTGCGAGGGTTCTAACTTCCCCAAAATTGTATCAAGTTCACTTCTGTCATAATTGACTACCATTTCGATCTCGTTGCCGTTAATCAAAGAACAGAAAATATTAGCCGTAGCAATTGAAGTAGCACAACCCCAAGCTTGAAACACTCCTCTTGTAATTCGATTACCCTCCATTGCCATCTGAATCCTAATTCGATCACCACAAACAGAATTTCCTACTTCCAATTCAAGATGCGGATTCTGGATTTCACCACTATGTTTGGGGTCAGAAAAGTTCGTAATGATAATGTCATTGTACATAGTTTTAGCTTAATAAGGGACAGGGAAAATTGATGCTTTACCTACCTTTTAGGTGAACAGTTTGCACAGACTAAGCAGAAACTACAGGACAGGTGGTGTTGTTCGCTTTTCCAGCTTCTAAACCATCCAATTGTTTATCAAGATTGACAGCACAACACCCAAACTCGCTCGATTCAGGCAAGCGCATAATGTACTGTAGCCGTTGACCACTTCGCCAAGATTTATTTTCTTTTGGGAGCAGTCTTACTAAGTCTTCAGTTAGAATAAATCCCGGAGTGGAGATGGCAAGAGGATCTAAGATCGCCAATTGCCCTGTTTCACCAATTGCAACTTCCTTATCCAACTGTTTTGGATCTCGTACAGAGAAATGAACGAATGGAGAAACATGCTTGACACCATGCTCATCATCGATCACTACAACATTCGATTCTACAAGCGCATACATATCTCGTATTTGACTTTTCTCAACACCAAGATATTCCATGCATTCATTGTTGAAATCGACTCTGGAAATCATCTGACCGCTAAAGCGTTTCCATCCACCTAGGGTAATTACATAACTATTTTTGTCGAGTTGAACCTTTTGGTTAGTCGCTTTCAGGAAGCTAATAAAGCGATGGATAATAAAAGGTGGACCAATAACGTGCCGATCAAATTTGTTAGACCATTCATTCAACTGCATCAAGGCTTCTTCTGGTACAAATCGATCTTTTTTAACCATAAAGCGATGAGTATCCAGCAAGCCAGCCAGCATATTCAGAGCCTTAATCATGCCCATTTCTGGAATCTCTTCTGTAGAGGGACATAAATATAATCCAGCCCCTTTAGAAATTTTGAAGAATTCGCGGTACATAGCATAGACACCTAAAACCGCGTAATCTACTGTATCTGAGCAACGACGGGCAACGCTTGGAATGCCAGAAGTACCCGTGCTACGCATTTCCATTTCAATCGAACTTAGGCTTACCGATAACAATTTGTGACTATTGGCAGACTTGAAAATACTAATAGGAACCAGCGGAATTTTCACCAAATCTTCAGGCGTTTGAATGGAATCGGGCGTAATTCCTTTATCATTACAGGAACCCCTGAAGAACTCATTGTTGCTATAGTGAAAGGCAAACGAGTTCTTAATCAAGGATGTCTTAAATGCGAGCAGTTTTGAGTCTGGCATCGCATACAATTCGCTAACAGAAGAAAGGGCAACTTTGATTGGATCAAAGCCTTCTTCTTTCAAGGTTGAAAATAAGTCAATCACACTTTTAGCTCCTCACTGCTACTGATATTGATTAGCAACTGCTAACGAAGTCGTCAGAACTGCTGTAGTTGAGATGGGCTTGCCACGCATCTATGCTTTTAGATTTGGCCGCCGAACTTTATGCAACAATCTTTCTACGAATGCTGATTCTTTTTACAGAAAAGTCAGCCATTTGACCACTGATACAGTGGGTAGTTTGACGTTACGCATCGCGAGCAAGATCAACTACAGTGTCTAGCGGTTCCTTTTCGGAATCAAATAATTATTTCTCTCAATTTATGGTGGTGTCGAGTTTCACAGAGACTGCAAAGACCAAAAAATTGTTTGTGTGGGGGGGGGGAGACAGGGACTAGCGGTATTAATAACCCCGGTGGAAAAGTATTTAGCTTTTGCGCCTCCTAAGTAAAACTTGCTATAATCAATACCTTTGCCAAAATAAGAGGCTACAACGATTTTGGCAAAATTACCCATACGTAGGCATTTCGCTAAAAAGGTAGTTTTTCATCTCAAACCCTTATACTGCGGTTAATACGTTAAAAACCCCTTGTGGGAAACCTTGAAGGAATTTTTATGACCTATTGTTTTTGCCCAGCGTCAAAGAAATGGGAATTAATGGTTAATGCATAATCAACTCTCCCTAGTAAATTGGCGAAGGTATTGATAATACACAAGTATAAACTGTTAGTAACTGTAATCTACTTATTAACAGTAGTCAAATAAGTAAGTGGGTGCTAAAATTTTCCGCTATGTAACAGAATGTAAAATCGACAAAACCGTTGCGATTGCTTCACGCTCATTAGGCTCTGTTAGTTCCGGTCGTCGCAAGACTAAAGCTGTGACGCGACTGGGCGTGAGAGGACGATGGAAAGAAGGGTTTACCCTGGGGGAAGGGGGTCAGATGAGCAATGGTACAGAAAATAACGCTAAGGCTGAAACCCTTGCTGGATAGGCATTCTGCCAATCAATATTTTTGTCAATTTTCAATGTACCAATTAACCTCTATATTATTTGGTGCAACAATTTAATACGGCACAGCAGTGGTTTGAGGCTCCTAAATTTTAGAGGCTTCAATTGGTACAGGTTTTTCGTAGGTGAAAATGATGTTGAAAACAGGTCATCAAATCCTTAGCGTAAGTTTCGGAATGGATGCTCATTTACCCCCTTAAAGCGATACTTTTATCTCATCTCTCAACGATTTGGTGCTAACAAAAATCGTCTGGACAGGGAGATGGAGTTATTAAATTTGCTTAAGCAGCACTACTGTTCTGATTTACTACAACAACTTAAATGTCCACTTGAACTTCCAAATCCTCAGATTTGTTGGTTGTTTAAGTTACTGCAACCTCAAAGCACTTGTAATCCTGTTCACCATCTGCTGTTTATGCAATTTTTGGGTTTTACAGCCGAAGCATTTTTTCAATTTCCTATGGAAACGACACAATAGCTAGAAATGCTATACCGAGCTTCGATTTATGTAATATTTTAAGACTTTATTATTGTAGACTTCTGTAGTGTCGGTATTTCTCTTCATCAAAGTTTAGGACTTTATTATTTCCTGGTTACAGAGATAGACACGTAAAATCAAGCTTTTACGTCTTTGAAATTTCAAGACTTTATTTTAAACGTACAGCTGCATTTGGCTAGACTGTGCCAAAACGGGCATTTAATTCGCGGAATATATCCGCGAATTAAATGCTTTTCATCACTCCACCCTTTCTTGCTCACCCTCAATCATTCAAACCCTTATCTCAACTTGCTTTCGGCTTATCTTAGTGCCATTCCAATATAGAATCTAAAACCCAATCACAGAAACAGCTTTGCGCTTTTGCTCAGGCGTAACCTCCAGATAACGCTGTAACGTCCCCAGGTCGCTGTGACCAGAGATTTCTTGAATAGTCCTCAAAGGTATGCCCGCGCTCGACATCTGGGTGAGAGCCGTTCGCCTAAACGAGTGCGTACTAACTCCCTCCACCCCAATCCGGTTGCAAGCAGCCCGTAAAATCTTATCAGCCATAAACCGAGTCAACCGTTCAGTCACACCGCGCATACCGGGAAACATCATCTCCCCTGGGGGCTGGTACTCCGCCAGTATTGCTGCTAACCCTGGAGGGATGTCTACAATCCGAGTTTTGTGCTTACCTTTGGTGGTAGACTTGCGGAAAGTGATGGTTCCAGATTTGATATCAGTCTTTTTGAGAGCCAAAGCTTCTGACACGCGACAACCAGTGAACAAGCAGATGCCAAACAAAGCGCGATCGCGGGAAGTGAGTAATCCTTCAGTGAACAATCGCCTCAATTCCTCTTGGCTTAATATTTTGCCTTGTCCGTTGCCGCTAACCTTCATTTTGACTACCTTCTAGGGGGGTACACGTTATTCCTAAATCGTGTAACGAGGGACTAAAAGTATTGTACCTTCGTTGTCACCCCGAAAGCGACAACAAGCCATCAAATCCAACTTATCAATCGCAATCGCTACAACCCGCATTCTGTCGTTGACTGATAAAACTTGCTTATGCTTGCAGCACGATGACCAATTGGAGGTATAATCCGCATCAATAGGATTGGCTCATGTTGCGGCTTCCAGAACAGCAATCACCTGTTCTCGCTTCACTGTGGGAAATCCCTCTAGAAAATCATCAATGGACTCCCCTGCCTTTAAATAATCCAGCAGGGTTTGCACAGGCACTCGCGTTCCTGTGAAGACTGGCGTACCACTCATCACATCTGGCGATGCAGTAATAATTGCTGACTGACTCATTATCCCCCTTCTTCAAGCATTGCTATCAATGACCAAAGAGTAATATCAACGCTGTCCAGCCGTCCCAGATTTTCACTCAATGTCAACCATCAACGGCAGTTTGCACTAACGTCTATACTATGTCTATACCGAAATCAACTGGACATAAAACTTACTTGACACTCCCCACGCATAGAATGCGGGGGATTCTTAACTCATTGGGAGTCCAACGACTTTACCCTCATTAAGCATCGTAAACTTGTAAACGCCAATCTCCCGTGCGCTTACTTCTGTGTGTTCTCCTGTGCAGCAAGCCGGACAGCTTCTACATCAACATTGAGTTGTTGAGCAATCTGTTCTACACTCATCCCTGTTTTTAGTAACAGTGGCACAGCTGCAAACAACATTTCAGCTTTCTGTTCTTCCCGACCTTCTTCCCGACCCTCAGCTTTCGCTTCCTGATAAACCCTTGTTTGCTCTAAACTTAGTCCCAGCATAGCAACCAAATCCTCTCTACTCAACGAAGAAAACTTGTAAACAGCAATCGTGGTGATAATATCTATGATTTCGTTTTTCGGCAGTGCATCCGTTGACTCTAATTGTACCCGCTCAATTAATAGACGAGCTTGTTCTGCCATCCCCTTCTCTGAGGCGATTGTTAACTGAATTAAATTGATGCCTATTGGCAGAGTATTAGGATTACCTAGCTCATCCAAATAAATGCGCTGCACTTGGTCGCTGTTTAAAAATATGCGATGAGTTCTTGTATCGCTTGGTTCTAAAGAGCGTGATGGGAAAATTACCACACAGTACCAGTCATCGTATTCAGACCGATTCCGGTTCAAATACATCATTGATTCGGTAAAAAACCGATGATACAAACCTTCATCGCTCTGGAATTGAACTTCTGCAAAAAAGATAACTCTGGGTGTTGCACCCTCTGGAGGTAAAAAGACCCCATCAATGCGTTAGCGCAGCTTGCCGACGAAGGAGGCATAAAGAGGTTTCTTTCACCTCAACTGACTCAAATCGGTAGTTCTGCGCCTGTTCAGGACGGTCATCAACCAGTTCAAAAATTAACCCAGGAAATCGCTTAAAAATTTGGTAATAAATCGAGTCGCGTTTCACTTAAATATGGCAATATATTGATTATTTACTAGGTATTTTATCATCAAAATAAAACAGCCATATATTTAATTTTTATACACAAAGTTATAACTAAATTTTTCCTAATAATTTAGTTATAACTGGCTTTTATCAATAAATCGAGTCATCAGTTTAATATTTGGGTGATCTCTATCCAGTCCCCAAGCTCTTTACTGAACCTCTGGGCAATCGCTACAAAAGATTTGAGTTAAAGATACAGTAGTTACAGATGAATTATCGGTAACGAAGTTGGTGATTTATTAATCCTACAGGGGCAGAGTGGGTTAGTCTAAGTGATTTTTGAGTGCTATCACTGTGAGCAGAGGCTATTTTTGGAATACAAAGGGTTTCAGCAGTCAAAAATTCTGTTTGTTATGTTAATCTTCAAAATTGATGGGCTTACCGTTGAAGTGCTGGTAAATGCGCTCAGGGTGCATCCAGGTTGGTAATGTCCTCTCCTCATCCTCTAAATTGTTTCCGTTCTCATCAACCAGACCATAGCGGACAACTACCCTAGACAGTGGTGTTTCACCATTGGCGCTAAACTTCTCTAATAGGATTGTCCCTGCCTTACGTGCTGATGCTGTACCATCTGGAAAGCTTTCATTGGTGGCGTTGTGGGTGATTCCTAGCAGGTATTCTTTGGCTTTGCGGGTATCGGTGAGGGACATTTTGAAGAATGCGATCGCGCTGTCACCACACAATGATTTTAGGTTAGTAAATTCATCACAAATCACCTGCTGCTTAGTCTTTGGCTTCTGCTTAATCCGTTGTAACCATCTATCACAACATTCATCAAAAGCTGTGCTGATATCTTCTTCAGTTTCAGCTAGTGTGTAAGCTTGTAGGAGTTTCCACACTTCGGCATTATCACCAGTGGCGTGTCTATCAATAAGCTGGTGTACTGGTGCATCAAGGCAGTATTTTCTGATGAGTGCGATCGCTCCGGCTGTGTATGTCTTGCCTGACCCTTGATTGCCTATGAGCCACAACGGTTTAAGTGAATTGATAATTTTCCACAAATAACCATCCTCATGACCTTTTAGGGCATCTATCAAACTGGTTTTGAGCGCTTCATTAGGTGATTGGGTATCAGTTTTACTGTCAGTAATTGGTTTTGATATCTTCTCAATTTTACGGGTAGTCTCAACAGTGGATAAACGATTGTCAGCAATCGCCTTGTCCAGTTCTGATATCTGTAACTCGTGACTTTTAAGTGCAACTTCACCTTGTAATTGTCCGTTAATGTGGTCTAGTTGCTGTTCTCCCTCACTCTTTAGCTGTTCAATTGCCCCTGCCGTATCCCGTGCAATTATCTCCTTAGTTATTTGGGCTTGGTGCTGTTTGCTATATGCAGTTAGATCCAAATGATTAGACACATATATATCATTCTCCAAAGCTTTTATTTTCAACAATGAGAACTGAGAATGAATTGCTTTCTCTTGTGTATCTGTGAGTGATTTACTTACACCATACGCACCAATTAAAAGAACAGTTCCCAGGACACCATATAAAGGTGCTTTGGGTGCTTCAGGAGGAATTACCCGTAAGAATTTCACCTTGTTATCAAAAGTAAAATTACGCCGTTCCCGGTCGATTATCCAAGTAATCCCCCGCTTGATTTGATGACCCTCGCACACGTCAGTATCAGGATTAAAGCAGAATAATGTTTCAGGATATTTGGTAGTGTCCGCAAACAGTGGTAAACATAGCGAAACACCACCAATAAACAAAGCAGTTGATAAGAATGTTGCTGTTCTTCGTTGTGCTTTCAGTTGGTGGTTGAATTGTTCTATCTCTTGCATGGTTCAATTGTTCACTTCATCCATACAAACAACAAAGCCAATAAAAAACTCACAATCATAATTAACTCAATGTGAATCATCCCAGCATTGATGAAATTAATAATGCTTCTATCTATTTGGTTCTCACGCATCCAGTCTGCAAGTAATGCCAAGTTGTAACCAGTGTCGTACAATCCCATGATTAAATAGTTGGCGGATACGATGAACACTAGCACCCCTATAAACTTAGTTAAAAAACCGTTCTTTCTATACATCTGAGTTCCCCTTATTCCTGATGCTGGAAAATGCTATTAACCCCACCCCTACTACACCAGCTATTAATAGTTCTAAGCCGGGAACCTGTAACCCTCCCCCTAATGATTCAGCCGCTTTTATCTCGCTGTAAGTTTCCTTAATGGCTGCATGGGTTTGATAGACTGCACTGCTAATTTTTCGGGTTGAGTGCCAGGAAATAACCCCACCAATAGCAAGTTTAGAAATTGCTACTAATGGTTTACTGTGGCGTATCTCCCAGCGTTCACTAGATAATTCAAAGTTGAAACTTTCGCCAGCATCTATCAAACCAGGAAGTAAAGCGCAAATAATGCAAGTTGCAACTATCAAACTAATGCTTACTTGTAGGGTAAACAAGAACCAACTAAGACTGACTGAACCAAGTTGACAGACTAGAAATAACACCCCACTGTCAAGCCGTTTACGCGCTTCTATCTCTTCATACAACTTGTTCTCGATGTATTGCAGATATCGCGCTGTGTCTTGGTTTGGTTCTGAGTCTTCAGTATCTAGCAGTTCATCAAGGTGGTCAGGCTGCATAGTAGGATAGGTGGGGTTTTGAGTATATAAAACCCCAGAAATCTTGACTGTATCAATTTGTGATTTTGGATTAACAGATTTTTTCTTTTTCAATCTAAAATCGGCAATCTAAAATTGATTGACAGGCGACTGGGGTTATTTATTGGTTAGAAACCTAGTGCAGTTTTCAGTTGTAGCAGTTTAGCTTTTAGTCCTGGAGATGATTGATAGTCTTTCTCAGGTATCAGGTCATATCTGGCTTTGTCTCCTTTATTCAGTGCTTCGTTTAATTCCTTCTTTTCATACTGTTCATCGGCTGCTATTTGTTTTATTTCGGGTCTATTGGACTGTTCTAATAAACTGGTCTTTTGGTCGATTCCTACCAAGTGTGCATCGATATAGCCCTTAATCTGGGTGTAGTTCATTTGGTATTTATGGCGTTGTGATTCCGCAGACTTAGAAGCAACAAATTCAGCCGCTAACTCGCTCCGCGAATGACCATATTTGGTGTTTTCGAGGGTAGCTTTCATGGTAGCTTTATCAATGGCGATTGCTGACTTGCCAGCTTGAACTAAAATATCGCTTACAGCTTGATTGTATGCTTCAGTACCAGAGATAATTTGCTCATACAATTGGGCGAGTTTAGGTGCAAATTCAGCGCTTAAACTACCTTGTCTTGCTAGTTCGCCTATTTTTTGGGCAGCTTGGACATCACCATTTAAAGCAGCATCAAAGTCTGATAATTCTACACCAAACTTGTTTTTTAAGACATTGCTGATTCGTTTCGCTTTTGGCTGGACGTGGTTCTTGAGTGTTGGAGATTTTGCGGCTTTGAGTAATTTTTTAGTCATTGCTGGTAATATTGGGGTGAAAATTATATGGATTATTTGCGATTTCCTCCGGTCAAAAGAAGCAGGGGAGCAGGGAGCGGGGAGCAAGGGAGAAGACCCAGACAGAGCTTGTACTCCGTCCCAGTTCAAGCGCCCTAAAAGGCTTGTACTGAGCTTGTCGAAGTGGCGCTTAAGAGTACCCATGCTCCGCTTTGCTTGCCGCAGAGGGTTAGGGCTTGTTCCCCCTGCTCCCTGCCCCCTTCCCCTCTGCCTCTTCGGTAATGGACTCCGTAGGAATCGCACTTTCTCAAGTGGTTAAGTTTTGAAGTGAGCAATTTTGAATTGGTTGGGACTGTGGTAAAGTCTGCCAACGCAGTTCTAGCAATGCTTGCTGGGCATCTCCTAATGTTAGGTCTGGGCTGTACTCTACTGCTTGAAAGTCTGGGTGCTTTTGGATTTGGTCAATTAGCGCTAGGGATTGGTTAATTAGTGTTGACAGTTCCTTACTTTCAGTCATTTTTTGAACCACTGGGGAACCTCCAAGTAAATATTAGGATCTTGAAATTCTCTGTACTCTGGTTTGGTGACTCTATGCCTACTAAATCGGTAGTTGTCAAAGGCTACGAGTGCAGCAGCAAGGGATGAAATTATCAGAATGATGGATATGGCTTTTGAGGGGTTAAAGCTAATGACAAAGCTTTTATCCTGCCTTACTTGGTGGGAGTGCAAATACTTTGAGGGCTTGTCTTGTTTGTTGGCGAAAGCGTTCGGAACCGCTTTTGATGTCTTGGCTAATGCTCCTTAATCCATCATTTAGCAGATCCGAATTTTCAGCGTCCAGATTGTGAATTGTCTGTTTAATTTCTTGCACAATATGTTGGATTTTCTGCCTACTCAAAGCTGCTTTGTGCTGGACAAAGGCTGTGATTGCTGACTTTATCTCCTCCAGTTCATCATCTGAATTTGTACTGGCATAATCGAAGTTTTCAGCTATGGCTGTAACGTCTTCTATGTTGAGAGCGATACCCATGCTTTCGGCAGTAGATGCAACTAATTCTGAAGTTTCTTGCAGTGCGATTGCTGTTTCCTCTGGTTCAGGTTTTAGGATTGTTTGTGGTTCTTCTGTTTGTGCTTGAGGAATTGTTTCGAGTGATGCGATATCTTCTTGTGCTTCTGAATTAATAGGTAGTATTGTTTCCTCTGCTTGAGGTTCTAAAGCTGTGTCAATGGGTACGCTTGTTTCTTCTTCTATCTGGTTTTCTGGTTGGGGAATTGGGGCGAGTTGATTTACAAAATATTCAGTCACGGCATTTACCTCTTCATCTGTGGGATTTTGAGGGTCTAAAACCATCTCGGAGTAGACAGACTTTATATCTCCCAAAGCGATTTTTAAACCTTTGCGAGATAGTCTTGATTGAATACGAGTTGCAATTTTATTGACCATGATTAACTGACCTTTGCTAGTTGGTTTTTTTGGATTTTGGCTTTGTAGATAAGTGCAAGCGCACAAATGGGAATGAGAACTGTTTTGTTATAAAACGCTTTACTTTTAAACCCTCCACAGCTTTTGAACCATCTGGATATAGTGCTTTGATTGGGGTGAATGTTTAGCTGTGACAAAAGTTTGATAAACTGTTTCCCGGTTATTCCTTCACCAATACTTGGTTCTAGTTGCTTAGAGATTTGGGCTTTTACTTTGTGGTATTGGCTAAAGTACCTGGGGGATGTTTTCTTGAGTGCAATAAACAGTTCAAATCCTGATTTGGTTAGTGGTAATTCACAGGTAATCATTGCCTGTTTTACTCTCCACCAGTGAACATCGTTGACCCTGACACCAGCAAGAGTTTCATAAATTATCCGTGGTTCCTCCATAGGGTTATTTCTTGCAATATGCGTTAGTTGTAATTTGCATAAATGCAGTAGATGTAATACACATCTTGCGTATTTGAATTACACATCTCGCGTATCTGAATTACACATCCTGCATTTGGGGAGTGGATCTATGCTTCACTGAGCTAAATATGCGGTATCTGGATTACAATATTTAAGGTTTTTACGACCTCCATTGCTTGCTGTTAGGTTGTTTTGGGTATGCGGGTGAATTGCATAACTCTCCGCTTGCACACTGTTATCAGCTTGAAAAATTAACTTCTCTACTGCTGCGGATAATGCTTGGGTTGGCACGTCTTGAGGCAGTCCAAACATTTTGCACAATTCTTCCACTGCTAAGTAGGAAATGGTGATGCGCCGAGAGTCATATTTCATGGGTTTACATTTCTACAAAAATTTTTGTTAACAGCTTTCATCAGCTTGATTGAGAAAATTTTTGGCTTTGGCGAATGTTACTGTCATGGGTCAGTTTTTTTTAAGTCTTGAATTGTGGGAATTTGGCAGATATTTCAGCACAACTGGCTGTTATCCACATTCCCGACCATTGTTTAGCCTTAGCAGCACTTTCTGGCTTCTATCGCCTTTGTTTTGTGGCTGTTTTTGGCTTACAAAAATATTATAACATCTAAATAGATGCAGTTAGATGTAATATAGCAGTATTAAAATAAAAATTACTTGATGTAGTTAACAGCGATACCGCAGCAGTTTAAACTAAAGGGGTGATCACAACGTATGATTTAGGAGAAAATTTGAAACAAAAATGATGCATGAGCAAGCGTTTTAGTGTAACGCTACCTGATACCGTATTTGAGCAGCTAGAAACACTAGCTGATAATCAAGGGCGGACTACTGCCAATCTAGCGGCATACCTTCTAGAACTAGGAGTCCGCAATATGAAGCTAGAACCGCTACCGACTGAAAAAAAGAAGAAAAAATGACCGAAACTTTTATTGAGTAATTTCCAGTAAAAAATTAGGTCTTGTTAGATATAAGACGGACAAAAGTTCTGTAAGATCAGGCAAGAACGTAAATCAAGCTTGTAATGGAGGTAAATATACAACAGCACAAAAATTAAAAAGGCAAAGTGCTACTAGGTAGTGAACACTTTGCCTGAAAGTAAAAATTAAATATCTCGGAGCGGGGTTTATCTAAACACGACCAAACAAGTGGAACGAAGGTGAGATGTCTGACCACTAATTGGTTACTGTAAGTGATTAGTCCGCGCTGCCTACTCATATTATATGAGTTGCTGTGGCAATTTGAAAATTTCTGTTGGCAGATTTTGACAAATAAATTGAACAATCTTTTTTGAGCATCTCAAAAAAAAAGCCTAAGCAAGCAAAACAGTAAATCTCATAGATATCAGGTGTAGCAGCGCGATAACCCCCTCCGAATACTAAAAACCAAGTATTTGAGGGAAAAAACCGTGAAAAATAGCAACAGCGCACTTCAAGCAAATCAAGTTATCCCAGGGTACGAGACAAGATCCCGACCCTCTTATATAGAAGCAACCCACTGGAATGAATGGTTAGCCAGTGCCGTTGACCCAGGAATTATTACCTTAAACGTTATTTCCGTATCAGGTACAACCGCCTACGACTACCTGTTCTATGGTCAAAACGTCCCTCGCCGTAACGATGGACGACTCAGAGACGGGATACTGAAGAAATATCGCCATATAGAAGAACTAAACTGGTGGTGTAATGGCGTTGACCCGCTCAACGATTATAACTCCATGCTATGGGGCTGTATGAAGCCCGACCGCCCCAGACGCGACCAGAACAAAGTCCATACAGTCATCAAATACGAACATCCCCCGCGAGTACCAACACGGGCATTTTTCTTGGTTGTACCAGATTACATCTGGGAGAGCGTAGCCGCACGATATGAAAAACCCATCAGCGATGAAGATAAAGCATCGGGTTTCTGGCACTGGGTATGGAAGTACAACATCCCCATTGTGATTTGTGAAGGAGCAAAAAAAGCCGGAGCGCTGTTAACAGCAGGCTACGCCGCCATTGCCATTCCCGGCGTAAACAGTGGCTACCGCCTTGCCAAAGATGAACTAGGGGAACCCACAGGAGACAAACATCTCATTCCCGACCTGCAACACTTCGCCACCCTGGGACGTAAATTCACCATTTGCTTTGACCACGACACCAAGCCACAAACACTCCAACGGGTCAACATTGCCATTAGCCAAACCGCGAAACTGTTAGCTGCCTGTGGCTGTCAAGTCCTGGTTACAGAGTGGAGTTACCCAGAAAAAGGTATTGATGACTTAATCCTTGCTAGAGGGCAATCTGTAGCTGATGAAATCATCTCACAAGCCCTGACCGCCGAAAAAAAGCAGGCCAAAGAATACAGCCAACTATCTCATGACGCTGCACTCATCCTCAATCAGCGTTATCTGGGAGAATTACCCATCCCCGAAACCGCCAAACTGATTTTGCTCAAATCTCCCAAAGGTTCAGGTAAAACCGAGTCATTTGCTCCCATCGTTCAAGAGGCGATCTCGAACGGTCAACCCGTTATCCTATTATCTCACAGAGTACAATTAGCCCAAGCGATCGCTAACAGGCTAGGCATCCCCTACATCACCGAAGTCAGAAACAGCGAAACCGGGATTTTACTCGGCTTTGCCCTGTGTGTAGACAGTTTACACCCCTACGGACAAGCCAAATTTAACGCCGTTCACTGGAAACAACCCCTAGTGATCATCGATGAATCCGAACAAGTTATCTGGCACTTGCTGTCTGCCAACACAGAAGTGAAAAAACATCGGGTGGAAGTCCTCAACCAACTGTCACAGTTGTTCAAAAATGCCCTAGCCCCAGGACGTGGTAAAATCATCCTCGCTGATGCTGACTTGTCTGATTTATCACCAGAAATGGTCATGGGTCTAGCAGAAACCAAAGTTACCCCTTGGGTAGTAGTCAACACCTGGAAAGGTCAACCCTGTAATATTTACCACTACAAACAAACTACCCCAGTGAATTGGTTAGCTGCATTAGAAGCCCACATCAAAACGGGGGGTAAACCTTTCATTGCCGTAGATAGCCAAAAAGCCAAATCTAAGTGGGGAACCAAAGTCTTAGAGGCTCGGTTAAAGAAACAATTCCCCGACCGCAAAATACTCCGCATTGACTCCGAAACCATTGCCAACCCAGAACACGCGGCTTACGGTTGCATTGAGAGACTAAATCAGGTGCTGCTGGAGTATGACATTGTACTGGCCTCCCCATCCATCGGTACGGGGGTCAGCATTAACATTAGAGGGCATTTTACCAGTGTTTGGGGATGCTTCCAAGGGGTAGCCCCAGAAAATGCCACTCGTCAAGCTCTAGCCCGGATACGTGAGGATGTACCGCGCCATCTGTGGGTAGCCAGTCATGGACTGGGGAAAATCGGCAACGGAGCCATTAACCTCAAATCACTCTTAGCCAGTGAGCATAAACGCTTTCAAGCTAACTTGAGACTGCTGCAAGATGCCTCATTGATGATTAACAGCGACGAAATCAACATTAACCGCACTGCCCTCAACGTTTTTGCGAAAATGGGCTGTCGTATTAACGCTGGCATGATTCATTACCGTGAGTCAGTGCTGTCAGGATTAGCCGATGAAGGCCATCAGATTATCGATGTCCTAGATAACAAGACGAGAAAGAAATTAGACCAAGAGATTACTGCCCAAAAAAATGAAGTTTACAACGCTGAGTGCCAGGATGTGACTGCTGCTGACACCAGTAATTTGACTCCTGCTAAATATGAGGCGTTGCAACAACAACGGTCTAAGACAACTACAGAACGTCACCAGGAACGCAAATACAAGCTAGAGCAGCGTTACGGTGTGGACGTTACCCGTGAACTGGTGGCAAAGGACGATTCTGGCTATTACCCGCAATTGAGGCTGTGTTATTATCTCACTCTCGGACGAGAGTTTGTGCGCGATCGCGATCGCAAGCTGGGTGAAAAAATGCTCCAAGCTAAGAGCGCATGGCTACCGGACTTTAACGGTGGTCAACTTGGGTTAGTAATTCATGCCTTAGAAATGTTCAACATCCCCAATTTCATTGCCAACGACCGGGAACTCAGGGGAACTGATGCCGACTTGGTAGAAATGGCTAATAATGCCCTATCTGTGAAGTGGCAAGTCAAAACCGTGCTGGGTTTTTCCCTCAACGATAATGATAGCCCCATCGTTATCTTACGGCGATTCCTGAAAAAAATCGGACTGAAACTGAAGTATCAGGGTCGAGATGGCACAGGCTCACGCCAACGAGTTTACCGTGTAGTTGGCGCTGACGATGGACGCGATAAAATCTTCCAAAACTGGCTAGACAAGGATACAGCTCTGGCTTAACCACAATTCCCGAATGTCAACTTAAGTAAATAGATGTGCCAGTTGTAGTCTGAAGACCACAGCCTAGTTGCCTCATGGTTTCGTTCTATCTGTAGCAGGTTTTTACCCGGCTGGGAAGCTTAACAATGTGCTAGTTGAACCAACCGCCGTCCCAAAATGCTTGTTTTCGGTTACGTCCACTAACGGTAATTATATAGATATACAAATTTACTGGACAAACCTTACAGGCCAATAGTGATAGAAACTAAACCCCCAAGATTTTATTTAGCTGAAGTAGCGAATTAAATCTGACTGATGTATTCAATAAGAGAAGCGTCAGCCTGGAACCACTCCCCAACCAGTCTGATGGCTTGAAATTGCTGATGTAATGATTGCTCTAAATCCTGAGCTTGTTCAACCCCTTCCACTTGCACCGATTTTATGAGCTTTAATTGGGTTGGGCTAGATGTTTGCAGTGACTTCATCCTCTGTTCCAAATTTTTTGCCCGACCTATCTTAATCGCGTTACTATCCTCGTTGAGGATAAAGTAGACAAAATGAGCAGTCTTAGTTAACTTCTCACCACTAAAAGAAAGTGACCTATTACCAGGGGTCACAATTTTAGTTTCTGGACTTGCCCAAGTCCAGAGCCATGCAGACACTGCATTAATAGTTAAAGACTTTTGAGCTTTGATAGTAATCAGTTCTCCATTGATATTGAGTGTAAATTTCTTGCCAGCAGCCCTACCTCTAGATGGAACATTGAGATAGTCAGTGTATGTATTGGTATAAGTCTCAGTGTAAGGAACAGAATCTTTGTATCGTGTGACTGTAACTTCCTTGTGCTTTGTCACCCACCTGCCCACAGGAAGTTGATGAGGAATACTAAAACGTTTGATGTCTTCACTTAAAACTTCTACCCATCCCCAGCCCTCATCTGGATTATCTGGATTTCTATCGATGTAAATAACGTTCCAATTTTTCCTCGCCATTTGATTACTAATTTTTTTTCTGGCTCTTAGTGTTACTAGCAGGTTTCTGAGCCGCAGTAGTCCCACTCGCCCCACCAGAATTTTCATTCTCTAGAGTCTTTTTCTGACGACGAGTGCTTTTCCTCAACTCACCTATTAGATACTTAATCCGGCTACCACTCAAATTGATGCCCTGCCCAGCCAACATTTCTGAAACTTCATCGTAAGTGTAGCCATATTTATCAGAAGTCAGCTTCTCGATGTATCGCCTCATCTTGCGAACAGCTTCCCGGTCTGATACATCCTCTCGCTCCTTCGGCTTTTGCTCCTTTAAGACGCTAATCGCCTCATCAATCTTGCCCTTAGTAATCTTTTCAGAATCTTTTGGCTCAACCATTGCTATGAAATAAAATTGCTCATCATAATTTATATATTTTCCCCTATTTTTGAGATTGTATAACTCTAAAATTTCAGCCGATTGCAGCTACGCTGGTTGTAATTTTCGTAATGCGGCTACGCCGTCAGCATCATTTAACTGATGTTGATATAATTTTCCCGTTTTGGCTACGCCATTATCATCATTTTACTGATGCTGATTGTTGTCCCTCACCACTCCCAGCTACGCCGCCACCGTTATTTAAATACTGATATAATTCTCCTCTTCTGGCTACGCCATTACCATCATTTATTAAAAGCCGATCTACTTTTCATGTCCGGCTACGCCGTTGCTATATTCATCCGATGCCGACTTTAGCCGACTGTAGCTAACTCTTGCTAACCATAGCCGAATGGCACTAAGATAACGGCAAATCTATTATTTATAAGGCTCTTGGGTGTGGGGTGTCGGGTGTCGGGTGTGGGGAATTAAGAAGATGTTGAACTCTAGAACGTACTAAAATTCAATTTTCTTAAAAACTACACCCAACACCCTATCCCCAACACCCTGCTCTGACGAGATTTCGGCTTATCTTAGTGCCATTCGCTCATAGCCGAATGGCACTAAGATAACGGCAAATCTATTATTTATAAGGCTCTTGGGTGTGGGGTGTCGGGTGTCGGGTGTGGGGAATTAAGAAGATGTTGAACTCTAGAACGTACTAAAATTCAATTT
>NZ_CAWQOY010000134.1:0-39978 GCF_963896525.1 Nodularia sp. LEGE 04288 | reverse complement strand
TTGTGCCAGTCACTGGCTTATGGATGGCATCAATTGGGATTGTCGGTTTAGCACTGAACCTGCGGGCTTATGACTTCGTTTCCCAAGAATTACGGGCAGCAGAAGACCCAGAGTTTGAAACTTTCTACACCAAAAATATTTTGTTGAACGAAGGTATCCGCGCTTGGATGGCTCCTCAAGATCAGCCACACAAACAGTTTGTCTTCCCAGAGGAAGTTCTACCTCGCGGTAACGCACTCTAAGATAAAAATCTCATTCCCCATTTTTTATTCAGCCCCCGCCACCAGGCGGGGGTTTATTTATCTATCCAACTAAAATTTCTGTGTTATATTGATTTCAGGTTAATAACCCGGAGCAAGATGCTCTGCCCTTTTAAAACTAAGACCGCTTAGGCAACAAGGAGGTGATGCCCATGATAGAAAGTAGTATAAGCATGGGTCATCAGGTTGCAGTTAGCCGGCTGTGTGCCGGGGCTGTTCTCTAAAAGTTAGCCTTAGTCTCCTTGTGAGATTAAGTTAGCTCAAGTAGCTAGGCTAGAGTTCGGAGTTCCTTCCGGCAGTCTGGTTGCAACCTGAAGACCCGCTAGACCGCTCTGATATTAGATCAACTGATCTAAATCAGAGCGGATAGTCTTTTAGGGGTATTTTTGGATTGATCAATGGTTTCTGTGTAAAGCTGATAGAGAAATCAGGTGAAAGTTTTTTAAACAATTAGAAATTTTGCACATTCATAGCAGCTAAAGTTGGGTATGATCCCGACATATTTTTTGTGTATAAATAGCTAGCATTATGCAGTGCAAGATTTAGCAAAGATGTAAATAGGAATTTTTTCTGATGGCGCAACTACTGACTGATGCAGAAATTCAAGCACAAGCCAGCCGTTTGTCAGGTTGGACAGTTGAGGGTTCTAAGTTGCAGACTACCCGCAAATTCAAAGATTTTATCGCCGCCATTGAATTTGTAAATAAACTAGTAGAACCAGCTGAATCTTCGGGGCATCATCCAGACATAGAAATTTCTTATAACAAAGTCATTATTAACCTGACAACACATGATGCAGGTGGGTTAACGCAAAAGGACTTTGAAGTAGCTGAGATAATTTCTCTAATCAGCTAAAAATTTGGGGATGAAAAACCCTAATTATGGGCGAGATCACAAATTCAAAAAAACTGGGAACATATAAATTCTGTGATCGTCTCATGTTTTCAAGATGTTGTATGTGACAGTTAATCAAGCGATCGCTCATATGTTGCCATATACTTCAGATGCCTTATAATGGTATGCTAAGAAGCTGTGTTTTTGCATTAGTTAATCACATTAATTTAATTCTTAACTTTTAAGTTAATCAGTTATTAGCCTGGCAAAAACTAAAATTGTAGTAGTGGCAACTATGCCTCATCAAAAGAGTTTAACAATTGTTGGATTCTTGAGACTAAGTGCAACAACAACAATTATCTATACAAGGTGTGAGGAAAAAGTGAAGATGTCTAATATCTTGTGGAAATCCCTGGTAGTTAGCCCAGCAGTCTTGGGAGCAACATTGTTAGTTTCGGCCGCAGCAGTTGCAGCTCCTAGTACCACCATTGAAGTTTCGGCAACTGAACAACAAGCCGCTACTGAAGTTGCTCAACAGCCAGAAATCTTTGCTCAAGCAACCAACGATACTAATGTTATTAACCAAGTTAATAGCTACAGCACCGAAGGCAAACAAAATACTACTCTGTCTCAAGTCACATCGGTTTCCCAGTTTTCTGACGTACAACCGACAGACTGGGCATTCCAAGCGTTGCAGTCCTTAGTTGAGCGCTACGGTTGTATTGCTGGTTACCCAAATGCGACTTATCGCGGTAACCGGGCTTTAACCCGTTACGAATTTGCTGCTGGTTTAAACGCCTGTTTGGATAGAGTTAACGAATTGATCGCCACAGCCACAGCTGACATGGTGACCAGACAAGATTTAGCTACCTTACAGCGTCTACAAGAAGAATTTTCCGCAGAATTGGCAACTCTACGGGGTCGTGTAGATTCCCTAGAAGCGCGGACTGCTGAATTAGAGGCAAATCAGTTCTCCACTACTACCAAGCTGGCTGGTGAAGCAATTTTTGCTCTTACCGATGCCTTTGGTGATACAGCTGGTGACAACAATAACACTGTTTTCCAAAACAGAGTGCGTTTAGGCTTGCAAAGCAGCTTCACAGGTCGTGATGTTTTGACCACCCGTTTGGTCTCTGGTAATGCAACTCCCTTGGATCTGGGTACTGCTACACCTTTTGGTGTAGGTGCGCCAAGTGGTGAAGGTCTACAAACCTTTAACATCAATAATACTGGTGGCAACAACGTTGAGATCGACAGATTAACCTACCAAGCACCTATAGGACCAGCCCAAGTTTACCTCGCGGCTAACGGTGGTAAACACAGCCATTATGCAGCAGTTAACAACCCCTACTTTGCTGACGGAACTGATGGGGGTAACGGTGCTTTAACTACCTTTGCTTCGGAAAATCCCATCTATCGCGTCGGTGGTGGTGCAGGTCTTGCCTTTACCTTACCCTTTGGTCAAGGTGGCGGTATCCTCAGACCTAGCTCATTAACTGTAGGTTACTTGGGGTCAGAAGCTAGTAATCCAGACGATGGCGCTGGTGTATTCAACGGCAACTACGGCGCTCTCGGACAGTTGAACTTTAGCCTTGGCGATCGCTTGGCTCTAGCTGCAACCTATGTTCACGGTTATCATGGTGCAGGTAGCACTATCTTTGACTCAGGCACAAATAGCTCTGCTGTCGTAGGTACTTCCATCGCTAACCTTGGCGGTATCGATAGAGTCAATACTAGCCCCAACCCATTCGCCACTAATTCCTACGGTGTTTCCGCAGCCTTCCGACCCAGTGACAGATTGTCCCTGAGCGGTTTTGTCTCCTACACCGATGTCAATGGCTTTGGTGCTAACGACAATAGCGAAGTTTGGAGTTACGGTGTTGGCGTAGCTTTACCTGACTTTGGTAAGAGAGGTAATGTCTTAGGTATCTTTGGTGGTGCTGTTCCCTATGCACGCGGTATCCAATCTGGCTTTAACAAAGTTCCATACCAAGTTGAAGGCTTCTACAAGTATCGCGTTTCTGATAACGTCTCAGTTACTCCTGGGGTAGTCTGGGTAAGCAATCCCGGCCAGAACAGCGACAACGACGATGCATTTATCGGTACTCTCAGAACAACCTTCACCTTCTAGAGTTTTGCAAATCTGCTCAAAATTTTCAACTTAAACTTCATTACGCCCCGCGACTACGCGGGGCTTTTTGTTGTAAATCAAAGTAAAGAACAAACCCCAGTGGAGAACCGGAGTATACTAGAAAAAGTTAAGAGTGATAAGTCTGTTTAACTTTTTCTTGATCCTTTACTTATATTGCTGCTTGTGGAACTATCCTGTAAATCTGAATACGCCATTCTTGCCTTAATCGAGATGGCCACTCATTATCAAAGCGGCGAACCGATGCAAATTCGCCAAATCGCTGCCCAACAAAGCATACCCGACCGCTATCTGGAACAGTTACTGGCGACCTTGAGGCGCGGAGGTATAGTCAAAAGTCAACGTGGTTCCAAAGGGGGCTATTTTTTGACGCGCGAACCCTGGAAAATTACAGTCTTCGATGTTTTAGAATGTTTGGAAGGGCTAGATGTGCGAACCTGTGAAGAAGATGCCAATCCCAAAAGTATAGATACTTCTGTGATCAAAGAAATCTGGCAAGAAGCTTGTCAGGCGGCAAACTTAGTTTTACAAAACTACACACTTCATGATCTTTGTGAAAAAAGAGATTCTCGCCGCCAATTGGATATTATGTACTACATTTAGTCCCAAGTATTTTGGACTGTTGACTGATAACTAAATAAATAAGGAATAATTATGAAGATTGCGCGTAACATTACAGAACTTGTTGGTCGGACACCTCTAGTACAGTTGAACCGCATCCCCCAAGCTGAAGGGTGTGTGGCTCAAATACTTGTGAAACTCGAAAGCATGAACCCATCGGCATCAGTCAAAGACCGCATTGGGGTCAGCATGATCAACGCCGCCGAAGCAGAAAAGTTGATTACTCCGGGAAAAACCTTATTGGTAGAACCAACATCGGGAAATACAGGTATTGCTTTAGCTATGGCCGCAGCAGCTAAGGGTTATCGGTTAATTTTGACAATGCCAGAAACTATGAGTGGGGAACGCCGGGCGATGTTGCGGGCTTATGGGGCAGAATTAGAACTCACACCGGGAATTGAAGGCATGAGTGGGGCAATTCGGCGCGCCCAGGAAATAGTTGATACTACGCCACATTCTTATATGTTGCAGCAGTTCCGCAATCCAGCCAATGCGAAAGTGCATCGGGAAACTACAGCCGAGGAAATCTGGGAGGATACAGATGGACAGGTAGATATGATTGTGGCAGGTGTGGGTACTGGTGGTACGATTACTGGTGTAGCGGAAATTCTCAAAGTCCGGAAACCGAGTTTTCAAGCGATCGCTGTTGAACCAACCAATAGCCCAATATTATCGGGAGGGCGACCAGGCCCCCACAAAATTCAAGGAATTGGGGCGGGGTTTGTACCTCAAGTTCTGAAAGTAGAACTGATTGATGAAGTGATTACCGTCAGCGATGACGAAGCGATCGCCTATGGTCGGCGTTTAGCCAGAGAAGAAGGGCTACTATCTGGTATTTCCACTGGTGCAGCTTTATGTGCAGCCATTCGTATTGCCCAACGTCCAGAAAATGAAGGACGCTTAATAGTCATGATTCAGCCCAGTTTTGGAGAAAGATATTTAAGTACACCTTTGTTCCAAGACTTGGAAGCTAAAGTAGCCGCTAGTATCAGCTAACGTTACCGAAAAATTGGGTTTAAGGTTCCCCGTTGTTCTACAACGGCTTTTAATTGATTAGTGTACCAATATGCTGCTATACTCATAATAGTGGAAAGGTAATCAACCACTTAAAAAACCTAGCTGTCGAGAGACAAAGCACTGAACCTTCTCCCAAAGGGAGAGGCTTCGCCAAGATAATTAAATCTATGCGGTTCTACTGCATTTTTCTAGTTTCCTCCTAGCAGTAGGTAAAAGATTTATAGGGGCTAGACGACTCGGAATTTTGAAACCAATTGTTTCAAACAAAACAGGACTTGCACTCATGCAAATAGGGTAGGGCATACCCGAATTAACGCTTGGGGAGAATCCCACCTCTGGTCTAGATGACGCAAGGACTCTAGGTTAAGTGGTTTCGTTGAACCAAGAATCCCCGTCGATTTATCGCAGGGAGTGTCAAATTAGATCAATGGTCGATTTTAAACAGGTTTTTAACCACTACGAAACGCTCAAAGTTAATGCCAATGCTAGCCAAGCGGAGATTAAGCAATCTTATCGCCGCTTGGTAAAGTTGTTTCACCCTGACAGCAATCAGCAAACAGCAGATAAAGAGCAGATTATTCGGATCAATGCAGCTTATGAGGTCTTAGGAGACAGTCAAAATCGTCTCAGCTATGACCAAAAACTGCAAGAAGATTCCCAAAAATTAAATAGTAGTTATCAACAGCGTGCAGCATCGGCTCAAAAACGTTACCAGACAACACGAACCGGACGTGATGCTGATGAACACGTTGAAGAATGGCTGCGCCTAGTTTATCAACCAGTCAATGAGCTACTTGATCATATTCTTAATTCTCTAGACGATCAAATTGAGGAACTAGCCGCCGACCCTTTTGATGATGAATTATTAGAAGAATTTCAAGAATATTTAAACACCTGTCGAGATGACTTGAAGCAAGCCCAACTTACTTTTCGTTCTCTCCCAAATCCCCCCAGTTTAGCCAGAGCCGCAGCTTATCTGTACCATAGTCTGAGTCAAGTCGCAGATGGTGTAGAAGAGTTAGCTTACTTTCCTTTGAGCTACGATGAGCGTTATTTGCATACAGGACAAGAATTATTCCGGATCGCTGCTAGATTGCACTACGAGGTACAAGAATCTGTAAGTTAATGGTTAGTGGAAAATCAGTAAATCATCGTGGTTTGCAAATTCGTTAGCGCTAAAGCGCAACTACGAGCAAATTCGGTCAGGAGGTAATTACGAATTTAGCCTCACCACTGGTAAAGAAATTAGTTTATGCTGGAATATAGTGAAAGTTTAAGAAATTTTAAGCTCTGTTTACATAATACTCATGCAATGTATTGTTAATCGCCGCGCTCAGTTTTCGGCTAGCCATCGCTATTGGTTACCAGAACTGAGCGAAGCCGAAAATACTGAAAAATTTGGTGCTTGTTCGAGATTTCCCGGACATGGACACAACTATGTTTTATTTATCTCCCTGGCTGGAGAATTGGATAAATATGGCATGGTACTCAACTTGTCTGATGTGAAACACGTAATTAAGCACGAAGTTACCAGCCAATTAGACTATTCTTACCTCAATGATGTGTGGGCAGAATTTCAAGAAACTTTACCCACGACTGAAAATATTGCACGGGTGATCTGGCAGCGTTTAGTACCGCATTTACCCTTAGTCCGCGTGCAGTTATTTGAACATCCTGAACTTTGGGCAGATTATATAGGAAACGGAATGGAAGCCTACCTCACCATCAGTACTCACTTTAGCGCCGCCCATCGGTTGGCTCATCCTCAACTCAGTAACGAAGAAAATTCGCAAATTTATGGTAAGTGCGCCCGTCCTCATGGTCACGGACATAACTATCATCTAGAAGTCACTGTGAAAGGAGAAATTGATCCACGCACCGGGATGATTGTGGATTTAGGGGCTTTAAATCAGGCAATTGAAGACTATGTGCTAGAAGCATTCGATCACACTTTTTTAAACAAAGATATCCCGTTCTTTGCCGAAGTTGTACCCACTGCTGAGAATATCGCACTTTACATTAGTAATTTACTGCGATCGCCTATTCAGGAATTGGGAGGTACGCTTTACAAAATCAAACTGATCGAAAGTCCCAATAACTCTTGTGAAATTTACTGCACAGAATCGGATGCAAATACTGTCAGTGCAGTACAATCTGAGCCAGTGTTAGCGCGTATATAGGATTTAGCTTGATTCTGCCCCTACAGCCATACGCGCCGCGATATTAAGATGGTGTGATGCGTTGCAGTCATCAAATACAGAACCTCACCCCCAACCCCTCTCCTGATCAAGGAGAGGGGAGAATATAACCATAAATAAATCAGCTACTTACTTGAGCAATCACAGTGCGGTGACGAGGGGTGTTGCTGGTGATAGTAGGCGCTTGGAAACCAGCTTCAACTAAGGCTTGCTCAATGTCCAAAGCGAAATATTGATCTAAATAAGGTTCAGTACTTTTGAGCAGCGTCAAAATGTAGGGGGGCATTTTCTTGTAGATTTCCGATTGGGGATTCATGTCCATAATTGCCAAGTGACCACCAGGACGCAGCACCCGCCGGATTTCGGCAAAAATATTTCTGGTTGCTGACTGGGGCAATTCGTGGAACATTAAGAAAATAGAAACTAAATCAAAAGAAGCATCTGGTAACCCAGTAGATTCAGCTGCGGCATGAAGCCAATTAATTTGAGCTTGACGCTGTTGGGCGCGGTAATTAGCAACAGCTAAAAAGTAAGGCGATAAGTCCAAACCTGTAATCTGAGACTGGGGATAAACTTCTTGCAAGCTAAAGGTACTCAAACCCACACCACAGGCCAAGTCGAGGATATTTTGTGGTTTATGAGGAAGGGACTTTGTGAGAATATCGTGGTAACTTTGACGCAGTTTAGCATCTCCTTTTGCTCCTGCATCCGGCCAAATTCCGGCATGGACGGTACTCGCAGCCACTTCTAACTCAAAAGCAGGTTGCCAACTGAGGTTTCCATCTTCGTAGGCATGGAATGCTCGGAAGTAGTATTCTGGATAAGAGATTTGAGAATTTTGTATTTGAGCTAATTCTTGTGTCCAATCACGCGCCTGTAAGGTTTTGACTTCTTCTGTCCAAGGAACGCCAATTCTTTCAGCGCGTTTAATCATCATTTGCCTAGCTTGATACTTGGCGAGATTGGCTAAAGGTTTGATAGCCAGGATACCATTGACCAAACGAGAGGCTAAACCAGGAGTTGTTGTTGCAGCAGCAGTCATAAATTTTTTAGTTTGCGTTGAAGGGACTATTTCACTTATGACTTAATTATTGCAGGCTAGTCTATCGCTTGATTTGGTTGTCACTAGACATTTAATTTTTTATTCTGGCCAAGGTGGGATGTTCTCTGGATCTTAGATTTGTAATATTCCGATAACTTAGCCAAATCTGGCGCAAGTGAAAAATTACAACAATTCTTGAGAGTCAAGTATGGCCAGAGCAAGAAAAAGAGCCAACGGTTTTTTCAGAGATTTTAAAGAATTTGCCTTGCAAGGTAATGTCTTAGACTTGGCGATCGCTGTGATTATTGGTGCTGCTTTTGGTCGGATTGTCACTTCCTTTGTTGGGGATGTGATTATGCCATTGATCAATCCCTTGGTTGCTGTAAAGGGCGAAGATTGGAGAACAATCACTGTGGGGACAGGAATCAAAATTGGTAGTTTTTTCGGGGCGATCGTTGACTTTCTGATCATTGCTTTGATCATTTTCTTAGCCGTGCGGGCTTTACAAAGATTTAAAAGACAAGAAGAAGTCGCAGAAGAAACCGCACCACCAGATCCCAATGTCCTAGCGCAGGAAAGATTAACTGGGGCTTTGAATAGACTGTCTGAGACTTTGGAATCTCGCAATACTCAGGTTTTGTAGAGATTGGGGAGTTTTTTATCCCCAAATCCCCTACTGAGCAGTTTTCGGTTTCAGAGCCAATAATATCTCCAATTGACCGATAGTTTTGTCGGGACTGGTGAGGCTGACACCAAAACCATGAATGGAACTCAGGACTGTGTTAGCCTCGGAGGGCAGAGGTTGTCTTTGTGCCACAAATTGATTGACTAGGGACGCAGTTTTGTCTGCATTTACATAGAAGTAACCAGCATTGGGTTTTTGCAGTGAACCAGTTACAGCTTTGAAGTTGTCGCTACTATCGAGTTTGGCAGTATTTTGCGTGGCGATCGCTTCAGCTACGGAACCACCAATTGCCAAAAATACGGTATCTTGATTTAGCCAACCATGAGATAATGAGGTTCCTTGTCCGGGCATTTGCCATTCAGTTACATCTTTACCGCCGATATTTTTGTTGGTAACGTTGATTTGTTGAGTTTTGGCGAGGTTATCTAGTTTGCTCAAAGTGGCTAATGCAGTTTGGCGATCGCTCGTTTCTAATACTAATGCTCCTCCAAACCCCAAATTCGCCAACATACCTTGATTCGATGGAATAGCCGCAAAGGCAAATTCTTGATCCATCCACCCAAAAATGTCTTTATCTAGGTCAATATTGACAAACTTCAGTTGCCCCCGTACCTGTTGTAATATTTGGTTAAATCCTGGATCATCTTGAGACTGTTCTACAATGGTTGACCAACTCCGGTTAATCCCATGACCAGTCATCAAAGCAAAGGTATCCAAGGGTAATTGACCAACTATTTTTGCCGGACTTGCTTTATACTCGAATTTGTTCAATTGCGGATCTAAATTAGCGATCGCCTTCATCCGCACTCCCTGCTCATCAACCCCAACACGCGCCACTATAGACTTTACTTGTTTAAATTGTTTCAGCGTTTGTGGTGGTAATTGCCTAGCCTGTGGACTTGCAGCTACCCATTTTTCCATCATTCCTGCATAGTCTGGGATGTAAACTTGAGCGAGAATATTTTTCACATCTGCGTTAGCAGTGAGAATCTTTTTTGCACCTTCTTGACTAGCGAAAGAGGGCTGTCCTTTGAAAGTTTCAATAGCCTTTTCTACAGCTTGCTTTTCAGGAGCTAATACTAAATGATTATTATTTAAAACAGCACTATATGTCAGTCTGCCATTTTCTGTAACTTCTGTGATTTTTTCACCTTTGTAATCAGATTCCTGAACTTTGATACCTGCTTTTGATTTTAATTTATTGGCAAAAGTCAAGGCATTAAGTTTATCTTTGATACCGACTACCATCAAGATATTAGATTCTGGCTGTCCCTTGCTCACCGAATTAGGCTGATTCGATTGTGCAAGTTTAGTCGGATTAGGCGGCAGTACAGCCACCATCACACCCCCAACCCAAGGCTTTAAATCTTGTTCGTATGAAATATTACTTGCACTAAAAAAATCTTTTTGAAAATCTTCTAACCCTTTCGCTAGTAGCTTTTGCGCTTCTGGAGTCCCAAATTGTTCCAATTTCGCCCAGGCTTGGGGGTCAGTAGTAATGTAAGTTGCCATAAGTGCTGTAGAAGGGACTAATTTAGCACTGCCTAAAGCGCTGGAACTATCTCCAGATGGTCCTTTAAAATATATATAAGCAGCTACACTTCCCGCCACGAGTACAGTAGCACCAACAGCAGGAATTAAAAAATTTGCTTTACGTTCAGGCATTATTACTAACCTTGTTTATTCAAATTGTTACCAGTTAAAATGTTATTACGGTGAAGAACTCGTTGATTCTGACTCAAGTTTCCTCCATAATGCAGTGATCACTCTTACCTGTGATCTATTCGCCCAAAGTCATATAAAGTCCGGTTAATTAGTGACGATTACCACAATCTAGTACAAGTTGGCGTAAATAAACAGACCATTCAAAATCCATGAAAAGCCCATTTTATAAGCTTTTTGACTTTTGACTTTTGACTTTTGACTTCACGGCGGTACTAGTAACCCATTCCCAACTCCTAAGCGCCAGCCAGGAGGGGATATCAAGCCTATATTTGGCGGTATTTCGGGTTTAATTAAGTGTTCAAACGAACTTGACAGAACTCATACATCGTCGAGGTTCCGAGCAAATCCGAATTTTTCTCGAAAAAATATGAATTCTCAGAATAACAGTATTTCTTGCTAAACCTGATTTATACTTAGAGTGTTGTTAACTTATAATGAGTAAGCATAATTGTTTCTATTGCTTAGATACTATAGTTGGTCACATCCTATAGGGTTAATTGTACTGGTATTGTAGCCAAGATAACTAGGAAATGCCAGTGGAAAAATCTAAGTTTTGAGATATGCGATTTGGGCAAGTAAATCAAGGCTAAGATGTCTACTATAATTTACACCTCTACTCTTGTTGGTGAAAACCTGCATGAGCAAGTTATGTCTTAGATCCAAGAATCCCCGTGCGTTTACGCCGGGGAGTGTCAATTCCAGCCACTCTAGTTTTTACCATTAAAGGTGAGTTTTTTGTATGCCTAACGGCCCTTTGAGTGAAGAACCTCGTAACCAACGAGCCACTGTAATTCGTACTAGTAATGAGTTTGTTTTGCTAGAATGGCTAAAGTCAAATGGTCGTCTCATAGAGCGTGAAGCTCAAGAATCTCAGCGTCTGAGTCAAGTAGAAGAAATCTCTGAGATGATTGAGCTTGATGATATTCCTTATGATCATGACGATGACGATTCAGATATGGATTTAGACGATTAACAGGTTAGGCGGTAATCTCCAAATTTCCGATTGAAAGACGGGGTTTTTCTCCAAAAACCCCATTTTTACTCTGCTACCGGGAGTCCTCAGTCTGGCATGATCAAAATGACTAATGACTAATTAACGTTTCCAATGCAGTTTGTAAGTCTTTTGTCAACGCATTCACAGCTTGACGAGTTGCAGAGCGATCGCCTTGAGATTTTTCCCAGCGTTCAGTCACAGAAATTGGTTCACCGACAGTAATCATCGCCTTCCTCAAACCTAAGCGAGGCCTTCCGGGGAGAGTAGACTCCTGAATACGAGATAGCAGATCAAACATTAATAATGTTGTTTCTGCGAACCTTTCCGCCGTCGGTTTCTCCTGGATATAATTAGCACTCACAGCCACAAAACTTTCCACTATTCTCATATGTTGCATCTTCAAATCTGCTTCTGACGCAACCCAATCTGCTAAACCGCGTTTGAAGGGTGACAAAGCATTGATATCTGCTATATCATCGCGGTAAATGTAATTCCAACCAGCTTCCTCTAAACGACGACAACGATCAATAAAATTTCCTTGGGCTTGCACTCCAAAATATGCTTCAGCAACCTGTAAAGCTTTATCCATTAAACGATGTAATCTGGCAATTAGAATCTCATTAGGACTCGCAGATTCATCAATCGATATGGTTTTGGGGATGTCTTGATGATGAAAACGGCGATAAAACTCTTCCATCTCGGTAATCAAATATTCACCCAGGCGACAAAGGCGTTGATAGTAAATTTCTGGAGTCGCAGATTGATCTACAGGTTCCAAACCGCTATCAGCTTCTAATTTAGTTAATAGCCAATGCAGTTTTGACCAAGGCGGCTCAATGTAATTATACTGAATACCAACCGGCACAATCACCACAGTCTCAGAACGATTGGCTTTTTGCAAATCTTCTACACACCAGAACCCTAATTGAGCCACACCGGGTTCTAAAGGACTGACAATTTCACTATGACCATTATTACCTCCTTCTGGTGCGACTGCGATCGCCATTTCACCATTACTAAACAACTCTCTTGCTGTTTGAATAGCTTGTCGATCTACTCGCCGACCACGACGAATCGGGACACCCCCAACTTTAGAGAATAACCACCCCAGCCAATCCCCCGCCCACACAGTCATCCCTCGGTCATAAAGAAAGTAGCTGTGAGTGCGTTGTTGCAGTTTAATTCCCTGCTGACGGGCAACTTTAGGCAAAATGTAGGACAGTAGATATAGCATACACAGGGGGTCTTCTACCTCTGGATGACGAAACGCAATCAAAAAGCGAATTTTGCCAGCCTGGAATTGTTGATAAAGTTTAGCTAATGTCTCAACATTCTCAGCTTCAATCTGGACAATCCCAGCAGGTAACCACGGTCTAGTCCGAAAACGTAGCACCACAGGCAATAACCATCGGAAAATTTGCAGTATAACTGGGTTAAAGCTTTGGGGAATAAATTTGAGTGGTGGTTGGGTGGAGTTGATTGATTTAGGCAAGTGACTCTCCAGATGAGAATATGAATTTGGTGTCACGCAGAGGCGCAGAGGCGCAAAGGACGGAAAAATTTGGATAGGAAGAAACCGGAGGATGCGCGACAATACGCGCCAGCAACGCAACGTAATCGTGAACCTATATTAGAGGTGCTTTTACAAGTGTTACCTGAGAATGGGACTATCTTGGAAGTGGCTAGTGGTACGGGTGAACACGCTGTATTTTTTGCGCCCCGTCTTCAGCCTCGTGAATGGCTACCTTCTGAGCAAAATCCGTTATTACGCGCTAGTGTCACCGCTTGGGCTGAAGAATGTCCATCAGATAATCTTTATCCGCCTTTGGAAATTGATGCTAGTGCGCCAATTTGGGCAGTAGAGCAAGGTACATTACCTCACTCACCCATTGTAGCTATAGTTAATATCAATATGATTCATATTTCACCTTGGTCAGCTTGTTTGGGACTAATGGCTGGTGCTGGTCGAATTTTGCCTCCTGGTGGAATACTATATCTATATGGGCCGTTTAAACAAAACGGGGAACATACTGCACCGAGTAATGCAGTGTTTGATCAATCTTTAAAGGAGCGAAATCCTGCCTGGGGTGTGCGTAATTTGGAGGATGTCATCGAAGCAGCTAGTACCGAGTATCTGACTCTGAAACAAACTTACCAAATGCCAGCTAATAATCTGTCTGTAGTGTTTCAACGTTGTGAATAGTGGAGATTAGCAGACTCGAACTGCTGACATCCTGCTTGCAAAGCAGGCGCTCTACCAACTGAGCTAAACCCCCATAAAATAGAAAAAGCATTTGCTACTTTAGTTAAAGATTATATCATTGCTCAAGAAATGAAGCAAGAAAATATCCAAGTGGTGGCAGCCCTTTATAAATTTGTCAAACTGCCCGATTTTGCGGAAAAACTCGAAACTCTGCTATCTTACTGCCAATCACAAGGCGTTAAGGGGACAATTTTATTGGCAGCAGAAGGCATTAACGGCACAATTGCTGGGTCGCGTCAGGCGGTTGACTCTGTTCTGGCATTTTTGCGTGCTGATCCCCGTTTAGCAGACTTAGAACATAAAGAGTCGTACACAGAAACACAGCCCTTTGAACGGATGAAGGTGCGGCTAAAACCAGAAATTGTCACTATGGGTTTACCAGAAGTTGACCCAAATCAGCAAGTGGGTACTTATGTCACTCCCCAAGAATGGAATGATTTGATTTCTGATCCGGAAGTAATTGTGATTGACACCCGTAATGATTATGAGGTTAATATCGGTACTTTCAAAAAGGCACAAAATCCTCAAACTAAATCATTCCGAGATTTTCCCGAATATGTGAGTCAAAACCTCGACCCCAATCAACACAAAAAAGTCGCGTTGTTTTGTACTGGCGGGATTCGTTGTGAAAAAGCCTCATCTTTCATGCTTTCCCAAGGCTTTGCCGAAGTCTATCACCTCAAAGGCGGTATTCTCAAGTATTTGGAATCAGTACCCACAGAGTCAAGTTTGTGGGAAGGCGAATGTTTTGTATTTGATGAACGGGTAGCCGTGCGTCATGGGTTAGAGTCAGGTAGTCATGAACGATGCTTTTGTTGTGGACATCCCATTTCTGCGGTAGATAAAACTTCTTCTAAATATGAGGAAGGTATGTCTTGTCCTCACTGTTTTGATAGCCTCACTGAAGAAAAAAGAGTGCGCCAGCATGAAAAATGGAAACAATATCAATTAAGTCGTAATTCGTAACGATGGTTCGCCCCGCTAGAGGTATTTGTTAAAAAAGTATAAAGACTAAATAGAAGGGCAAAAATACAAGGGAAACTATAAAGATTTTCAAAATCTCGCACTGAGACTCTATATGTAGTATTTAGCTGCTTATAGTGGCTTAGTTTTTCCAGGATGCCTTAATGACAAACATCAAACGTGCAATTAGTCTAGTTTGGCAAAGTTCTCCAAACTGGATGATTGCTAATGTAATTTTAAATGTAATTCAGGGTATATTACCTCTGGTATTACTTTACATCATCAAACTAATTGTAGATCGCATTGCTGTAAGTATCAGCATTAACGATAAACAACAGATTTTTGCAGATATTACCTTTCTGCTCATCAATGCTGGGGCAGTTATATTATGGATCAATTTTAATACTGTAATTGCCGAAATATGCTCTACAACCCTATCGCAGAGGGTGACAGACTATATGCAGGTAACAATTTTCCGAAAAGCGATCGCCATTGATTTAGAATCCTACGAAAGCCCTGAAAAACAAGATATTTTGGAACGTGCTAAGTGGGAAGCACCACACCGCCCCACCCGAATGTTAAGCAATTTAACTACTGCTTTTCAAAATATTGTTTCTTTGACAGTAATCTCTGGATTATTACTCTCATTAAATTGGGTGATATTTGTAATTTTGTTGGTGGCTTCAATACCAACAATGTTTATTCGCTTTTGGCAATCAAAATTTATCTACAAATGGCAGCGTCGTCAAACTGAAATAGAACGTAAAGCTAACTACTTTGGACATTTAATACTAGGAGATCAACCTGCCAAGGAGATTCGACTATTCGGTTTAGGCGATGTATTTATTCAAAGATTTTATCAATTTAGGCAACAACTATTTAAAGAGAAACTTGCTATTACAGTCCGACAATCTCTAATGCGATTAATTGCACAGGGTTGTACTGGGCTGTTGATGATAGGAACCTATGGATTTATTATTCATCAAACAATTTACGGTAAGTTTCAATTGGGTGATTTAGTTTTATATAGTCAAGCATTTCAGAGGGGACAAAATGGACTCAAAGAATTGATTGCTAGTCTAGGCGGACTGCATGAAAATAATTTATTTCTGTCGGATATATTTGATTTTCTATCTCTCCCAAATGGGATGTATGAAACTATGCAGCCCAAGCCAGTTCCATCTAAAATGCAAAAGGGTATTGTTTTTGAGAATGTGACCTTTCAACATCAAAATTCGTCTAGGAAGGCAATTAAACAAGTCAATCTGAAAATTGCCCCTAAAGAAGTGGTGGCACTGGTTGGTGAAAATGGTTCTGGCAAAACTACCCTAGTGAAATTGTTTTGTCGTCTTTATGATGTAACTAGCGGTAGTATTACTATTGATGGAGTTAATATTAAAGACTTTGCTATCAATGATTTACAGCGTCAGATTAGTGTAATTTTTCAAGACTATACCTGCTATCAACTCACAGCCAAGGAAAATATCTGGGTCGGTAATATTGATTTATCACCTGATTCACCAAAAGTTATGGAAGCATCTCAATATTCAGGTGCTGATTCTGTTATTAAGAAGTTACCGCAAGAATATGAAACTTTGTTAGGTAAATGGTTTAAGGGCGGAGAACAATTGAGTGGTGGTCAGTGGCAGAAAATTGCCCTGGCGCGTGCTTTTTTGCGAGATGCTCAGTTAGTAATATTAGATGAACCGACCAGTAGTATGGATGCTTATGCAGAGGCGGCGGTATTCCAGAAATTTCGAGAAATCATGGGCGATCGCGCAGTTTTGCTAATTACCCATCGACTGGCTACTGTGAGAACAGCAGATCGAATTTATGTGTTGCATGAGGGCGAGATTGTTGAAAGTGGAACTCACGATCAACTCATGTCTCTCAATGGTAAATATGCTGATTTATTTACAACCCAAGCTAAAAATTATCGATAATACAGCACATTTGATTTGAGTAGGTACGCAAGGGCGGGCAGGATGCCCACCCCACAAGATTTATCATAATTCTGAAATCGGCTTTTTTTGTGTAATGAAATCATGGATAAGATAATATCTGAAACTCCTAAAAATAGTTTATCTCCGGAAGTAATCGCTTTACTTGCTTGTCTCAAGTTCCATTTTCACACGACAACTGTTAACGAAGTCAGGGACTTACTAAGAGATGATCTTAACTGGTCTAAATTGATAGAAATTAGCATCGCTCAGGGTGTAATGCCTCTGCTGTATCAAAGTCTGAAGGAAATTGATGATGTCCCTCGCTCGGTAATGATGCAACTGCAAACACTCAATCGCATGAATGGATTGAATAATTTATCTCAAACGAAAGAGCTGTTAAGGATTTTGACGCAATTAGAAAAGTCAGGAATTGAGGCGATCGCTTTTAAGGGAGCGGTACTTGCAGCATCAGCTTATGGTAATGTGACGTTGCGCCAGTTTAATGATCTTGATATTTTGGTGCGGCGACGGGACTTTTGGCAAGCCAAAGCAGTTTTAATGAGTCAAGGCTATGAGTCTAATTTCTCAGAGGAGGCTGAAATTGATGGCTTCGAGACAAATTTGCAAATCTCTATGTCTTACAAAGCCTCTGAAGCAGAGATGTTTAACGCCAGATTTGAGCCATCATTGCTGCATAGTAACCCAAAACGTAGTATTGACTTACATTGGGGTATTCCACCGAGACGGACTTGGAACCCGAACCATTACGATCGCCTTTGGGAATATTGTCAGCCCATGACACTGATGGGTCAATCTATCAAAAGTTTCATTCCAGAAATAGCGTTAATTATTCAAAGTGTTAATATTGCTAAGGATTATGGATGGTTGCGATCGCTTAAACAAATTTGTGATCTTGCCCAAGTGATCCAAGCATATCCTGATTTAGATTGGCACTTAACTTTGCGACTATCTTCAGAGTTGCGGTGTGAGAAACTATTTTTACTGGGAATCTATATAACTCAAAATCTCTTCAATATTTCTGTACCAGATCATATTGTATCAAAATTTATTCAGATTAAATCCCTGGATACACAAATTGCACTGTTCAATTCTCTAGAGAGTAAGACAGATAGCACTTTACACCAAGCATTATATGAAAGTAGACTAATATCGGCTTTCCGCAATCTGTATTTAGTGTATATCTCACCATTAAAAACCCTAGATAGTTCATTAAATCCTTGGGGACTTGATCAAAGACTTTCAATGAGTTTATTATATTTGTATTTTCTGATCAGGAGATTATGCGTACCGAATGAACGCGATCGCCAATTTTTAAGACTTCCTCAGCAATTATTTTTTCTGTATTACTTTGTGCGTCCCATCCGCGTATTATGGGAATACGTATTGCCAAAACTCTATGAATCTGGAAATAAACAAAAACAATAACCAAGACAACCCAGCTTTCACCCAATTTAAATTAGGAAATGCTTGGCAACTGCGCGGTGACTTGGAAAATGCCTCCGCTCGTTATCAGGAAACCTTAATACTGCAACCAGACTTTTTGCCTGCCTATCAACAATTGGGCAATTTGATGCTCAAGCAACGACGGACAGCAGAAGCGATGGATTACTATGATCAAGCTTTAGCTATTGACTTTGATGCCACTGATCTTTCTTTTTATTATCAATGTTTGGGCTGGCGAAAACCTAGTAATTACACACAAATTATTCCAGATAAAAAAGCAGAAAATCTTTATTTTTCTACTAAAAAAACACCAAGTATAGCCACAGGAAAAATTAATCTCGGACAACAAAGAGTTTTTGCTCCTCATCGTAGTGGTTGGAATTTTGCAATTCAAGCGCTAAGTTCTTTACACAATCCCCAAGGTGTTTTGTTTGATGGCTTTCTAGAAAATCAATTTCTTTTTCAACATCATCACTTTGGTAGAAGATCGCCCCGGATATTAGCAAAAATGCGGGCTGATGAAGTTTTCGATAGTTTAGCGGACTCAGAAGAAAAGGGTATAGTACCTTATAAAACTCCTTGGGTGGGATTTATGCACAACCCCCACAGGATGCCCATCTGGTTCCATTATCACAGATCGCCCCAAAAACTATTTGAGAAGCAAATTTGGCAAGATAGTTTGCCTCATTGCGTGGGATTGTTTGCACTATCTCACTATTATGGCGATTGGCTGAGGAAAGAAACAGGTAAACCAGTTTCGGTATTAATCCATCCCACGGAGATTCCCGAAAAACAATTTGATTTTAATCAATTTATTGCCAATCCTCAGAAAAAAGTGGTGCAGATTGGCTGGTGGTTGCGGAAATTACATTCGATTTATCAATTACCTCTAGCTAAAGGTAACTCTCTTGGTTACGAAAAAGTCAGATTAGGTTTTTTGTTTGAATCATCAGAAAAAATATTAGATCAACTAATGAAAATTGAAGGGAGGATTTATAAAATTCAAGTTGATCCAGCTTATGTTGAGAATACAACTGTTATTGAACATATTCCCGACGATGCCTATGATGATCTGCTGTCGATGAATATCGCCTTTGTGGATTTGTATGACTCTGGTGTAAATAATGCAATTATCGAATGCATTGCCCGTGCTACACCAATACTAGTTAATCCTATTCCTGCTGTCAAAGAATATCTAGGTGAAGAATATCCGATGTATTTCCATACTCTAGAAGAGGCGGCAGAAAAAGCATTGGATACGGCATTAATTTGGGAGACACATCAGTATCTTAAGTCCTGTGAAACCAGACAGAAACTTTCGGCTGATTACTTTCTTAACAGCTTTTGTACAAGCGAAGTATATAAATCAATCTGATGAATTTACCTTTAGTTAGCGTCATTATTCCCTGCTATAATCGAGAGCGCTATTTAGCTGAAGCTATCGAAAGTGTTTTAGAGCAAACCTATCCTAACATCGAGTTGATTGTGATCGATGATGGATCGAGCGATCGCAGTGGCGAAATTGCCCAAAGCTATCCCCTGAAATATCACTATCAAACCAATGGGGGGATCGGTGCTGCTAGAAATGCCGGAATTGCAGTAGCCAATGGTGAATTTCTCGCCTTTCTCGATTCTGATGATATTTGGGTTAAGGACAAACTAGCAAAACAAATGGCGGTCTTTGATACTCATCCAGATATAGAAGCAGTCTTTGGCTATGCTCAAAATTTTTATAGTCCCGAACTAGATGAAAACTTTAAAAGCAGGATTCGCTGCCCAGAAAAACCAATTGCGGCGCATCTTTCTACTGCTATGTTAATCAAAAGATCGCCTTTCTTGAGAGTGGGAAAGTTTGACACCAATCTCAAAACAGGTATTGATATTAGTTGGTATATCTGGGCGATGGAACATCAACTTCAACAAATTACAATTCCAGATGTGGTCTATTACCGGCGGCTACATGAAAGCAATAATGGAATTACAGCACGTCAATACGCAAATGAACGACTACACCTGATCAAAGCCAAGCTAGATCGAGAGCGTGCAAAACAGAGAGTTTTAAACAAAGAATCTTGAGGAGGCGACAGCACTACTATGTTTGACTTTCTGAGAACCCGTGAATCGACAACAAAGAAATTGATTTTATTAACCGGTGCTGCTGGAAACATTGGGACATCTCTACAGCATGAACTGAATGGTGATTATCAATTTCGCTGTATTGATCGCCGTCACGTTCCCCAAGCCAAAGATTTCCGTCGTGTGGATATCACTAACTTTAAAGCTGTTCTTAAAGTCATGGGTGGTGTGGACGCGGTAATTCATCTAGCGGCAAATCCTAATGTTGACCAACCTTGGCAAGATGTTTATAGTAGTGGTATCGGTGGGACTTACAACATATTTGAAGCCGCCCGTCAATCGGGAATCAAAAAAATTATCTATGCCAGCACCAATTATGTTTCAGGATGGCGGGAAGTGGAACAGGAATCTCACATTACCCCTGAACAGCTTGTGCGTCCTGATTCTCTGTATGCAGTGGGGAAAGCATTTGGTGAAGCTTTAGGACAATATTTTAGCGATCGCTATGGGATGTCGGTGATCTGTTTGCGGATTGGCTGGTTTCACACTGAACCGAAAATTTATGCTCCCAATGATCGGATATTATCAAACTGGTGCAGTTCTAGAGATTTAGCACAAATAGTTAGGCGATCGCTAGAGCATGACAATCTTGGTTTTCAGATTTTTTATGCTGTTTCTGGCAACACCCGCCGCTATTGGGACATCAGCAATGCTCAAAAACTGTTAGGATACGAACCTGAAGATAATGCGGAAATCTACTTCAGGAGTTTTCTGAGCTAAATTAAGGAAATATCTTTGCTTTTAGGAAAATAATGAGTCAGCCCTTGGTTAGTGCTATTATTGCAGTTCAAAACGGCGAAAAATATTTAGCTCAAGCAATCGACAGTATTGTTGGTCAAACCTACCCAAAAGTTGAGATATTAGTCATTGATGGCAAGTCTACCGATTGCACAGCAGCGATCGCTAAGAGCTATCCTCAAGTTTTATACTTGCGCCAGACTGGTAAGGGTTTAGCTGATGCCTGGAATACCGGACTAAATGCTGCTAAAGGAGAGATAATTGCCTTTTTAGATCATGACGACTACTGTACTTCCAACAAGTTAGCATTACAGGTAGATTACTTAATTCAACATCCAGAAGTGCAGGCTGCGATCGCTCATGCCTGCTTTATCTTAGCCGACCCAACACAACCTATCCCCACCGGATTCAAATCAAAACTGCTCCAAAAAGAACAGGTTGCCAGAATCCCAGGTACTTTAGTAGTATATAAAACAGTCTTTGATTTGATCGGTCAGTTTGATCCAAATTTAACAATTGCCAGCGATGTAGACTGGTTCGCACGGGCAAAAGACCAAAATATATCTATGTTTGTAATACCTGAAGTTCTTCTCTACAAAAGGGTTCATAATAATAACCTTTCTGCCAATGCCTTTATCAACAATCAGGAAATTTTAGGTGTTTTAAGAAAATCAATTAAAAGACAAAGGACTAATCAAGGCATGGATAAAATACATTAGCTTATTGAGGTTGGCGCGATTGACGAGCGATCGATTGCTTGATCATTTTCAACATCTCAGATTTGTAAGATCCTGCCATCAGCCATGATAAATTAGAGCCATGAAATCGTCTTAATGTCAGGATTTCATTGATATTAAACATGGGGATTTTCGCATCTTTGGCTCGCCATAGCCATTCTGTATCCTGGCTGACAGGATAATCAACAGAAAAATCTCCAACTTGACTAAAAACAGATTTGTGAACCACCATTGTGCTGGGAATGATCAGTTTCACCTCTTCCCAACTGGGATCATCTCTCAGCCAAGGCGGAAGTTGAGTATTTGAATCTAAGAAATTTATCGCCTTTGTACCTGTGATCCCAATATCAGGATTTTCCAGCATATAGGCAATTTGAAGACTGAGTTTATCTGGTTTCCAGAGATCATCTGCGTCCAAAAATGCGATAAACTCACCCTGAGCAGATGCGATCGCCACATTGCGAGCAACTGACACACCTTGATTTGATTGATAAAAATACTGTACTTCTGGATAACCACGCACAATTTCCGCACTGTTGTCTGTTGAACCATCATCCACAACAATAACTTCAATCGGGCGATAGGTTTGAGCAAATACACTGTCAAGTGTTGCGGCTATATAATTGGCGTAATTATAGAGAGGGATAATGACAGTAACTAAAGGGGAATGTTCCATAACTTATTTGGATATTTCTGCTAAAAAACCGCGTTTGATTAGGTGTTGAACGCCTGCTGGAAAAAATTGATTGTGTCTTGCATCTGAAATATAATGAATTAAAGCTGTCCCTCTCATAATTGGACTATTGGTAAATTGGTGAAGATCGGCGAAGAGTAAATCTAATGGTTTATTAGACCAACATTTCAGAGCTTGTCGCTGTGATTCACGCCCCAATAGCAAAGCATAAATAGTTTGCTCCATCACCCACCAGCATAGTGTTTGGTTGATATCTTCTGAGTTTATATTAACGGATTCATCAACGTAGCCGACACTTTCTAGTATTAAGTCTTTGGGAATATCAACCAACTTGTGTATTGCTGATTCTATAAATTCCAGGTCTAAAAATTTTGATTTTTGATACCCGACAATACCTGCATTAACGTTATTAGCAGGATATAGTCCTAGCTGGGCTTCCATAAATTTTTGATTACGGACATAGGCTCCAGAACCACCATATACATAGAATGGCAAAATGTTTTGGACACACTTTGTAATAACTTTGGATTGCTTGAACCAGAGAATATCAGAATCCATAGTCAGAATATATTCACTCTGGGAAAGGAGTAAAGGATGCAATAGTTTTTTGGACATCACATGATGCCCTACAAAAAACTGACACATCGGATAACCTGTGAGAGCGTCTCGGATCTGATCATCATTATTGGTGTTTACTATACAGTGTGGAAAGTGTTCTTTGTATAGCTCAATCATTTCAGATGTGAGAGAGCCATCGTTTTGAATAACTAATCTTGGAGATAGACCTGAATAGTAGAAAAAGGATTTTAGTGACCAAAAGCTGCGGAGAAAATCCTTTTTACAAACCAGCATATGTAATTCAACATTACACTGCTGCGTCATGATCAAAGGTTTAGTTTTAAATATCTCTTCGTAGAGAGATGGGCTTGGCTTGAGTTGAGATAATTTTGCAGAAAATCTCTCAAAAATCAAATAATTAAAACCTTTTTTAATTAAACTTTTAACGACTTTTTTCATAAGATGAAAATTTATGATCTCTAAAGTTGTGAGAGTAGATCCAAAATCACATTTGGGATTTGGGTGACATCAGTACCAAGTTCCAAAACATAGCAAGGAACTTGCTTGACTAAACTTGACATGATTTGTAATGCTGTTTGTCCACTACCAGCTAATTGAAAGATGGTACTAGGGGCTAGGGCGCGTAAGGCTGCTCCTGCACTGATGGGACGGAGATGGGTATCTAGTTTCCCTGTGATTTGAGGCACTAGCACGGCTTTGATGGGAAATCCTTGTACGATTTTTTGAGGATGGTGTTGATGCAAAAATAGCATTGCTTTTTCATTCTCTAAGCGATCGCGATTATCCACTAGATCGGCTAAATGGGGAAATCGTTCTAGATCCGCTTGTCCTTTTAATTTGGAGGTGTTGTAGAGGCTATAAACATAGGGTTGAGGATCACTGGTGACTAAACAATAATCATCACTGGCATAGAGCAGGGAACTATTGATACAGGTGAGCGCCGTGGAAGATTTGCCAGATCCACCTTTTCCTGCTAACAAAACTCCCCCATCCGGATTGCCGATCGCACCTGCGTGAACATATTGATGTTGGCGGTGATCGCTTGTCCACCAGTTCAAGATGGTTTGCAGGGGTGAACCTTTTTCCCAATAAGGAATATCTTCAGCATTGTCAATCCAATAACAAGCTAAATTTTGCTCTCGATCTAGCACGCTGAGAATGTTGGGGCCAATATGAAAATTGCTGCGAATGCGATCGCCATCATAGGCTTTGATCTCTTTGCGTGGACCCAGATAATCTGCCCAATGCCGTCGAATCAGAGTTAATAGACTATCAATTAATAACGGCAATTGTGTTTTAGTTGAGACATTATCCCACAGGCAAATCGTGAGATCAGGCTGGGGAACTGGGGCTATAGAGAGATGGGACAATGCAGGGGTAATCTGGGGAATCAGCCCCTCTCCCGCAAATCTCAGACAGATATTATACTTACCGATGGCATAAAAATACTGCACCTCTGTGGAAATCTGAGCAGCTCTCTCAAAGCCTGTATATACCAGTTGGAAATAAGCAAGGCGATCGCTCTCAGCAATACTCAGATTAGGGTGAAGGTTCATTTCAATAATTCTAAGGATTGGACAATCATCGAACGAATCATAGAACGGCGATCGCCATCTAAAACTCGATATTTTACCCACTCCGTATTGGCGATCGGCATTTGCCAGAGAGCCGGTAATACCCAACTTGGTAATTCTACTGAAACTAACTGCTGCAAAAGCTGCAACATATTCCGCACAGGCAAGATCATTTGATATCGCTGTGCCTGTGTAATCAACCTAATCCAATCGTTGTTTGGGAGATTCGCAATTAACAGGAAAGCATCTGCAATCCTGTGTATCTGTGGATTTGATGATTTAGTCCGCTGTCTAAAAAACATTCGCGCGCATCCATCCAGGAACTGATCCGTTGCACTCAGCCGCCAACCCGCTTCACTGCTCCAATCCGCAGTTGCATAATGCCACACCTGCCCATCCGTATAGTCTTGGGGAATTGCCCAAAACAGATGTTCTTGCAAATAAAGCCGTAAATTCAGCGATGAATCACAATTGTGGCGTAATTCCTTAAATTGTTGCTTACTACCATCAACGCTATGCCAATTTAGCGAGAGCAAATGCTCGATTGCTGTGTCTAAACAATTGCCATCAAGCAAGAGATGGAAGCTAGAAATTGGGCGGTAATTCTCGATTTGATTTTTACCTATCCCACCCCAAGTCGCATCCCCCAGCACAATCGCCTCAATGCCAATGTCCTTTAAACTAGACAATATTGCTGTCAGGGATTTGAGTTGCAATTGATTAGCATACCAATGGCGGCGATAGATCCCCTTGAGCCTAGCCATATCAGCGTCATCAACTCCATGAGCTAATAAATTTTGGTAAAGTTGTGGCAACAATAAATAGGAACTACTATCTAAAGTTTCTATATCAACTGAATCTCGCCAATCTTGCCAAGCCGTTAACATTGCCTGCTCTTTTAAGAGTGTGGCTTTGAGTAATTGTTTGTGGGACAATTTTAATCGATAACTATCAAAGTAAGCCAGGCGATTGCTCCAGTCTAAACTCATAGTAAAATCAACATATTGTCTTCACTATGAAACCGTCTTCACATTTGGCCATCCTGCATCTACATCCACCTCATGAATCGGATCAAGCAGCAGCAAATCTTCCATATCTGTAAACTTCTCTAGTATCGGTTTCTCAAATTTGGGCTTTTCGGTACTGGTAACTGATTCTTGATCATTAATAGCCCCAGGTGTAATAGTGGCATCAGCAACAATTAATCCCTCATGTTGCAAGTTGTCAAGAAACTCATCAATCGCCTCAGTAATCTCTCCGATAGTCCCATCATACTTTTGTCCAAGTTCTTGGATTATGTCATGGCGCTGAAGATGACGCTCGATACAACTCCACAAATCTGCGCCAGTTTTTAGCAGACTGTAATAGTAACCCCGCTCAAGATCAACAACTACCACTTCTCCATCAATAGTTTCACAGACAACTTGAGGACTATTGACTCGAAACACTTGGCTGTTCTCCATATAAGTTCTGACAACTTGACTATTAATTTTACACAATACCATGCTTTATGGTATGCCATTAGTAGTAATTTTTTATACTAAAAGCTCACAACTTTTGCTATAGAGGCAATTCATGTAGCCATAGGCTTCCCGAAGGGTATTACCTCTACAGAAATTATTTCTTGTGGGCTAGGGTTAAACCATCGGCGATGGGAACTAAACTGAGGTTAATTCGCTGGTCTTGATGCAGTTTCTCATTCAGGGCGCGAATCTTTGTGGTGCGATTGTCTTGGACTTCGGTATCTGCAACTTTTCCTGACCACAGAACATTATCAATCACAATTAATCCACCAGGACGGACTAATTGTAGCGATCGCTCATAATAACCATCATAATTACTTTTATCAGCATCGATGAAGGCGAAATCAAAGGTTTCTGCTTCACCTGCGGCGAGTAACTGATCTAATGTCTCCATTGCTGGAGCAATGTGTAAGTCTATTTTATCCGCTACCCCGGCTGCTTGCCAATAACGACGAGCGATCGCTGTAAATTCTGCACTCACATCACAGGCTACTACCCGACCTTCTGGAGGTAACACCAAAGCCACCGCCAAGGAACTATAACCCGTAAATACCCCTACTTCTAAAGTTTTTTTGGCTCCCATTAATTGCACTAGCAAAGCCATAAATTGCCCCTGTTCCGGTGCAATCTGCATCATCGCCATCGGATGCTGGGCTGTTTCTTCCCTCAGTTGAGACAGGATTTTTGGTTCCCGTAAAGATACTGAGAGTAAGTAGTTATATAGCTGTGGTTCTATTCCCAGTGTTTGATTTGCCATAATTCAGTAAAATTAACATTCAAATGATTTATTGTTATGACTTTATTTTACGTCTTAAGGTTGAGAAAAGCTAATTTGTCTTTCCATCTCAAGAACGATAAATTTCCCTAATTTCGTAGTTAACTTAAAAGCAGATGAACAGGAAAAATCCTGACATTCTAAGAGAGTTGTGTACTTGTTTTCAGTGGTCAGATTAAGAGCGTGTGTCAGGTGTGAGGATAAAAATGTCGGTCGCGTGCAATTGCCCTCAATTAGTACGTTTGGCTTACATCCGGGGTAAAAATGCCTGAACTTACAATTGTAAGTTGGGAGTTAAAGCATAAATAAAACCTTGGATTGAATTATCGATCCAGGGTTTACTTTTAGGATTTTATCAATTGTTTTTTCCGTCATTAATTTACAGGAAATTATCCGATGCCAGAAGAAATTTTACAACCACCACAGGAACAAAAACCACCCGGTAAAGAATCAGAAATGCAGCCCAAGCCCAAAGCTGATGACCCCCAGTATCGAGGCAGTGGCAAGTTAGATAATAAAGTAGCATTGATTACAGGGGGAGATAGTGGTATTGGTCGGGCTGTGGCGATCGCCTTTGCCAAAGAAGGTGCAGATGTGGCGATCGTTTACTTGAAGGAACATGATGATGCGAAAGAAACCAAACATTTGGTAGAAAATCTGGGGCGGCGTGTAGTGGCGATCGCCGGCGATATTACTGATGAAACCTTTTGTCAGCAAGCTGTAGAACAAACTGTTGAGGAATTAGGTCAACTCGATATTCTGATTAATAACGCGGCTGAACAACATCCAAAAGAAAACATTGAAGAAATCACTAAAGAGCAACTAGAGCGCACTTTCCGCACTAATATTTTCTCGATGTTTTACCTGACTAAAGCAGCGATGAAACATTTAAAATCAGGTAGTTCCATCATTAATACTACATCAGTTACAGCGTATAAAGGTAATGCTAAATTACTCGATTACTCTTCTACAAAAGGGGCAATAGTCGCCTTTACTCGTTCCTTATCACAAAATTTAGTCTCCAAAGGCATTCGGGTTAATGCTGTCGCACCTGGCCCAATTTGGACACCATTAATTCCTTCCACCTTTCCCGCCGATCAAGTTGCAACCTTCGGCAAACAAGTTCCAATGCAACGAGCCGGACAACCAGAAGAAGTTGCACCCAGTTATGTCTTTTTAGCTTCCGATGATGCATCTTATATGTCTGGTCAAGTATTACATCCCAATGGTGGATCAATAGTCAACGGCTAATTCAACAAGTGAGAAGTTATGATTTAGCAACAGATGACCATCCTGGTATCTTGAAGATACCGGGATCGGAAATTTTTACAATTAGCAATTTATATTTCTCTGCCATCAGATGGATACATTAATAGTAAATAAATGCTAGTCTAGCTAACGATAAACAAGTGAAAAATCACAACTACGAATTATGACATCTCCAAAACCATTGATTGGCACAGAATTAGTAGATTGTGCTAGAGCAAATGCCAAGCAGGGAATAGAAACTGCGGCTCATCAATGTGGCTATGGCGATGATATCAACCGTTTTGCCCGTGAACTCAGAGACTCTTGTGAAAAAATGAATTTACAAGTGAAGGAACTCAATGAATTAATTACGGATCAGGATATGATCCTCGAATTAGGTACTGGAGAAATTGTTGCACCAGAGACGGCTTCGGAATTATAAAAATTTTAGGGTGAAGATTGCGGAGTTTTGATGAAATTAACTCACGCATCATAACTCACAAGTTATAAACCTAAAATGACTCGCGCCAATTTAAAGTAAATCACAACACCCAGAACATCAACGGCTGTAGTAATAAATGGTGCTGACATCAACGCTGGGTCTAAGCGGACAGCGCGGAATAAAAATGGCAGTGCTGAACCTGAGACAGAAGCAATAATAGAAATAGCTACCAGACTGATACCTACAGTGAACGCTACCTCGGCGCGTCCTTGCAAAAAGTACGCCCACACTGTGGCGATGCTACCTAACATTATTCCCAAAAACGCCCCCGCGATCGCTTCTCTGCCAATTATCTGCCATATTTTCAGCGATCTGATTTCATCGGTACTCATCCCACGAATTACCACTGTAGAAGACTGAGCGCCCACATTACCACCAGTACCTGTGAGCAAAGGAATAAACGCCGTCAGGATCACCGCTTGTTTTAAAATATCTTCTTGGGACTTGATAATTGTGCCAGTCACTGTGTTCGTGATCAGTAAAACAAATAACCACACCACCCGCTTGCGGGCAACTTGCAGTAAACTCATCTGAAAATAGTTGTCACCATCCGACTGCACACCACCACCCAAAGCATAGATATCCTCGGTGGTTTCCTGTTGCAGAATATCAATCACATCATCAACGGTGACGATACCGACTAAAAGCTGTTCTTTATCCACCACAGGAACAGCTAAAAAATCATATCTTTGAATTAATCGAGCGACTTCTTCTTGGTCTGCATCTGTGTGGACAAACACCACTTCACGAGTCATAATTTCGCCAATGGTTTGTTCAGGCTGAGATACCACCAACTCGCGTAAAGATACAATTCCCGTCAAACGCCTAGCGGTATCAGTCACGTAAAGGTAGTAAATCATCTCACTGACATTAGCGAGGCTGCGAATTCGCTCTATGGCTTGAGTTACTGTAAAATTTTCTTTAAGATAAATTAACTCCGGTGTCATGATGCGCCCAGCTGTACCCGCCTCGTAACCCAAAAGTTGGGCTGTAGCTTGGCGTTCTGCTGGACTCAGTTGTTCTAGCAAACGATTGACAACTTTTGCTGGTAACTCGTCAAATAACCTGGCGCGGTCATCCGGGGACATTTTATCTACAATGTCACGAACATCTTGACTTTTGAGTTCTTCAATTAAATGTTCTTGAACACTGTAGTCGAGATATTCATACACCTCGATAGCCTGAGTTTTAGGAAGCAAGCGAAAAACCAAAGCGTGCATTGCTTCTGGTAAACCTTCAATGGCCTCAGCAATGTCCGCTGGTTGCACAGGTTGGAGAATAGATTTGGCTTCCAGCAAGTTCCCCGCTTCCAGCAGAATTTTTAGCTGATTTCGCACTAAATCCCGCAATTCGTTGCGCGTGGCATTTTGGGTGGTAAAGTTTAAATTATTCGTTTCTGTCAAAATCTACTTTCCTCAGCCAGTTTGAAAAGGTTTGCTGCTTTTAGTTTAGGGGAATGTGGGAATGAGAAAATGAACTCCCCCATCTTAAGTAGATGGGCATAAATATTGATAACTATATAAAGATAAATAAACTGTAGTCAGTGTTGTCGCGCAGTGTAAAGCACCGTCAACAAATTAAGGTGCAAGAAGGTGCGGTGGACTTACGGCGCAACACACTCTACGAATAATTTACATTCCTTCATATACATTAAATTTTTCTCCCAGACTTGCTGACTTCGTTGAAGATGGAGTTTCTACATCCTCATCAGTAAGTTGAGATTTCTGACGTTTCCAGCGACCTAGTAGTCTGTCAAATGGAAGATATTCTACAATTGTATACTTGTCCGCCAAGGACGACCTAAAAGTTCACCCTGCTGATCTACTAGCAATATGTCTGCACGAGTGTGGTCACACTGCCAAATATGATTGCTGTATTCCACTGATAAATTCAGTCCATCACGGGTTTTGAGCGAAAATCGAGAACCACGCCAACCAGACACTGGCTTTTTGCTCTTGTTTGGCTAAACATAGCCTAAAATAATAAAACCCTTATATAGTGAGGGTTTAGGAGTTAATATTTTTATGCACATTAATTTGTCAAGTGGTCAAATAATTTGGCAATCGCTTCGTCTCCTTAATGAATAAATTTCTGCCAGATTGGAAATTTTATAAAGATGAATTAAACCGTTACCCCCTGGGAAGTTATTGAGTTCAACTGTTCCCAAAAATACCATCTATAATCTGTGTGTAATCGTTTAATCTTGAGATGATACCCAGTTCTCAGGTATTAAAGCTTTACCATCAGTCCAAGGTTTTTCAACCAATGAATTTTGAAACCTCTCATTGTTAGCAAGATTTGCGTGTTCCATAATGATGATTTGAAAATGGGGAGATAGTTCTTCGCATACATCAAACAAAAAGTCAAACATTCTTTCAACTGCTTCCATATCAGCACTAGAACTAATGTTTCCGTCTGAGGGTATTTTTTGTAAATTAAGATACCCTCCTTCTGATGGAAAATAAATTTGGGTAGGTTGATCTAAAAATAAAAAGTGCGGAACTGGACGATTACGCTCAACAAAATGTTTGTGTAAAGCCAGAAGTGTAATTAAGTGACAACCCAGCCAGTTTTCTCCTCCTCCCATTCTTTTCATAGGAATTGGTCGATCAGGTCTGTCTGCAATTACAGTCAAGTTATTTAAATCAAATCGATAAGGAGAGTCACTATGTTCAAGTTTTAGTCGTTTAGCCCATTCCGTCATCTGCTGTCCAATTCGATTTAATATGGAAGCTAAAATTGCTTTTATTTCACCAACATCTAGTTGTTCTTCGTAACTAGCAATCAGTTTCCTCAATTGCTCAATATCTGAGCGTATTTGAGAATTTTCATCTGTAAATTCTAAAGTTTCAATATATAGACTAATCCGGCCTACTATGCGAGCTATATGAGCGTTAGTATCACGAATTTGTTGGGCTGCTTCTTGCTCATCTATCGCAGCATTAATAGCCATTTCTTTTTCTTGAATTTGTAGTCTTAGTTCTTCACGCTGTTCTTTAAGTTGTTGAATATGCTCAATTAGTCTTGGCTGGCTAACTTCTACGTTTTTGACATTATTTTGTAAATTTATCAAAGATTCTTTCATTGCAGAAAGGCTGGGAATAGATTCTGGCAAAATAGAGTTACAGAAAGGACACTGATGTGGATTACTATTATCTTTCTTAAATAAATCTATCGATTCTAGTCTCAATAGTTGTTGATTGGCTTCTTTGGAAAACCCTGTTTCTTTTTTTAAAAAAGTTTCTGTAGCAATAATTTTTTCGTGTATTTGTTTAAACTCTTGGCGAATTTCCTCAACTTCAGCCTGTAGTTCTGGGAATTGATCATTGCCTGTCAGTATAACTTCAGTTGCTTTCCATTCCAAAGTAGACTGTAGTGCATCTAAAATATCACTCGCATCTTTAGCAATAAAATTAGAATTTATTAAACCTACTTGTTGAGCCTCAATCAGAAGATTACCACCAATAACAACTCTTTTTTTTGTAATCGATTCTGCTTCTTTAAGGCTACTTAGAGCTTTCGCTAACCTCTGACGAGCTTGATGCAGTTCTTTTTGCAATTTAAGTCTATCTTCTTGAATTGCGCCTAAAAAATATGGAATTGTATCTTTGATTGTTTGTGGGATATAATTCTCTTGCTGACGATGAAATAAAATACCCTGATTTGCAATAGTACTTTGTTTTTGAAAAAGATAATAAATCGCGTGTCTTATATTTGTTTCAAATTTTTGTCTTGACCCTCCTTCTTCAACAATAGTTTGGTTAGGAGAAATTCCAATTAATTGGGACAAATAACTTTTGATTGCGTCATCGTTAGAGTTTGGTTCTAAGTGAGCTAACTCAGGAATGAGAATATTAGTGCCGAAATCATAATAGACTTGATTCTGTGAAGCACTATTTTCCAGCGGCTTGGGTTTTGCAATAAAAACCTGATTTTCATTAATCTGAAAAAGAACGGCATACCAAGCAACTTTATCTTGTATAACGCCATAAGGAATCTGAGATTCTGTCCGTCCCAGGCAATAGTCTACAATTTCAAGAAGAGCAGATTTACCCCTACTCGAATCGCCAGTAATTATATTAACTTGTCCTAATTTAAAATCTATGGTTCGCTTATCCCCGGCAGAGTTGTAGAGAGTTATGGACTTAATTTGCATACAGAGTAACTTTACGGACAAATGCCCCACATAGTATAAATTGTTGATACTTCTCCGGCTTGAGCAAGCCAACGTCCAACAAATTCAGCTTTCTTGCAGCAGCTATATGGTTCCGTATCTTTAGACCATGATACAGCCAAGATACGCTTTAATTTAGCATTTACATAAGTAAAGTTTCCATCGTCACAGATATTAACGATACCAGTTTGCATCCCAAAAGCTAAAGCTTCTTTTGTATATGGGACTAAAGAACTCGTGCGATCGCCAAATCCAACACGAGCTTCAGGCTGTCTTTGCAGCCAAATATGTAACTTAGTTACTGTTGTTTTTGGTAAAGCATTTCTCGTTGAGCCATGAAGAACAAGCGGTAGAACGAGAAAAAGAAGAGGATACGGCATACCCTGCTTCTTTTGAGTGTGATAGCTTTTGATGGCATTTCGCAGCAGAATTGAACAAAAAGCCGGATTTAGAAGATTGGCATATTCAAATGGACGCTGCTCCCAAGATTGCACAAATTTCTCTCCTACGTAGTAACTAATAACTGGGTTAGTCTTTCTAGAAATTTTGGATGCCAATGTACGAGGAGTTTATCTGCAAGTATGTGATAGCTACCACGCATTACGTATGGTTCTGTAACTTGATCACGAATGCAAATGTTAGCATCTTGCTCCATCCAATTAAATACTTTTCTACCAAATTTCTGATATTCAGACTCATCATCATTACCATCTGACATCTCATCTTGAAGCGCCAGCTTGTAACGCTCCCATTCATCTATTAGCTTTCTCTCATATTTTTCAATTTCGCCTCCAAACAATAGTTCCTCACGCGCCCACCGAGAACGCTGCTCAAATGCTCTGTAGTAGTCTAAGATGGCGTTTTCAATTCGCTTGTTATGAATAGCAATTTCCTTTAACTGATTAACAAAACATCTATTGTCTTGTGAAATATCAGGTTGTTCAGGAATTTTTAAATCATAAAAATCAATTGGCAAAGCATCCGGTTTGAATTGGTCATTAATCTCGCAAATTTTATCGCGTACTTCAAAACCAGATATGAAGTCAAGAGAATCATCACGAAGATGCTTTACAACTTTCGCAAACCACCAGCCTTCTAGCCTTTCATAAACAGCATCTCGGTGTTTTCTTCTAACTGCAACCAACTTTTCTTTAATTGCTGGTGTTATATCAATAATATCTGAAGAGCCATCAATAATTTGAATTGAGTCAATTAGGAGTTGTTGTTGTGTGGTACTTAAAGCTTTAAATGATTTAAATGATTTAGTTAAATCTTCATTCTTTGATTTATTAGCAACTTCAAGAAGCTTTTCCCATGCAAGTTTAGAGTCTCTATCCTTAAAAGGACGTAACAAAAATGTAGCAGAATTTGCAGAAGCCTTAGCAGTGGTAACTAGAGTAAGCAAGGTATCAGGTAAAGAAATTTTGTTTTCTTGCAGTTGGGTACTCCAGACCCGAATTGTCTTCCAAAGGTCGCTACTATTGTCTGTTAAAGAAGCTTTAGCATTTGTATGATGCTTCAATTGCAACAATTCGATAGGATTATTTTCGTTTTCAAAGAATGTAATATCGTCTAAACTCTCAACTGCACTCTGTAATTCTTCTTTATTAGTTAAAATTAAATACAGGGCATAGCGCGCTTGGAACATATATCCAAGTGCTTGCGGACCTGCTGAAAACCCTGTACTCATAACTTTTAATCACCTCGACTAAGTTAGTTTACTAGCCAAAGCCCTTTTATTTATTCACGTATTATTTTTTATACATTAAAATCTAACTTATGTTAGTTAACGTTGATTAAAGGACTCAGACACATAAATAAAGTGGGTATATTAGCTTGATTTATCCTTGATAGTGCCTCATCAAGGCTTACAGATTATAGTCGCATATTTCCAAAAACTATGCTACAAATCTTCATGATTCAATAACATACTCTTATTTTCTGGTCAAGTTGATCAGATGTAAATACACTCAGGACTTATTTAATCTTTAGTATATAGAAGATTTGTAGTACAAGATATAGCCTGTATGAAGTTTCATAACTTTATAGTCGCAAAAGTCTCAACTTAGCGCGATCGCATCCCCTGTGTTGCTCAAAATTCCTTATTTGTCTTATTTTACCTCTCGCAGCAAAATTTGCTAATTTCTGGTTGATACTGCTTTCTGGCTCATTACTAATGGCATAAACAGCCTTAAATCTGCCTGTAGCGTTCCTACTTCAATTTTTCTTTAACCTATTGTAACTACATTAGAATTACCGAAGAATAGCCATATCAGCTTAGACACAAGGGGCTATTGATGCAAGAGCGATCGCCATCATCAGAACCTCACACCATTTCCTTCCCTCTCCTTGGGAGACGCTAACGCGTTCGCGTAGCATCTCGTAAGAGAATGAGGTAGCCTGCGGAAGCCCTTCGCTCTACGTTCCATAACTCCGCACATACTCATACAGAATTGGAATTATGGCATGGGATGAAAGAGAAGATCAGGAAAAATGTCATTAAAAATCGTCCAAGCGCAGAAAGCAACTATAACCGCAACAACTGCAAGCACAGGTGCGGTGGAAAGATACTCAATAAAATAGGCTTTTTCTTTATTTGGTTGCGCCATAAAATTATTTTTTATCCTTTTAACTAAATGCTTATATTCTCAAAAAAATATATCCCCGATAAATCTAGCTGAAGTAATATTCATGATTTTTATATTTAGTCCTATTTATATATTCCATTCGATAGAAAAAATACCTAAAAGCTAACTTAGCAATCATAAATTATTTTGAGTTAAATTAGAATATGAAAGATTAAATTGACTGGTTTTATAACTATTATCAAAATGCAGTTTAGAGATTGGGCTACTAGAGTATTATTGATTTCCCTGATGTTGACCACACTAATGATAGTTTTGTCACTGGGAAGAATACAAAGTAATAAAATAAGTTATAATTCCGAAATTGCCGATATCACTACAGACTGGAATCAATATCCACAGTCCGAATTGCAATCAGCAAACAGTCCAGAGGATGAATCACCAGAAGATTTACCTCCTGCTTCAGTTACAACTAATAAGAGTGCGGGGAGATACAAAACTACAGCAGCTTTCGCTCAGTACACACCCCGATATGAAATCGCCTCAGTACACCCCAGCAATTATGGAGAGCGATATTCTCAAGACGTTAATGGCTTACCTCTGAACAATCCAGCAATTATTGTGCTTCATGAAACGGGTGATTCTGCTGCTAGTGCTGTTAATTTCTTTCAAACAGCCAATGCAGAGGATAGTGTGCAAGCAAGTTATCACGCTTTAATTAAGCTAGATGGGACGATTGTTTATTTAGTCCCCCCAGATAAACGCGCTTATGGGGCGGCTAATTCGGTTTTTGATAGTCCCAATGGTGTGGAAACTGTGGTAACTAATCCTAATTTAGCATCGTCTGTGAATAATTTTGCTTATCACGTTTCTTTGGAAACACCACCAGACGGACAGGGAAAGAATTTCATCAAGTATCATAGTGGTTATACAGAGGTGCAATACAATTCTCTAGCCTGGTTAATTGCTCAAAGTCAAGTTCCAGACTATCGCATCACTACCCATCAAGCTGTAGACCGTTCTGGTCAAAAAATCGACCCCATCAGTTTTGATGGTAATAAATTTTTACGCTTACTTCATACCTTTCGTCAGCTTACTTCCAGCTATCAAGCGCAGAATTAAAAGTGCTTTTTCCCCAACCGTTGTAGAAACATTCTTTTTCCCCAACCGTTGTAGAGACATTCTTTTTCCCCAACCGTTGTAGAGACGTTCTTTTTCCCCAACCGTTGTAGAGACATTCTTTTTCCCCAACCGTTGTAGAGACGTTCCATGGAACGTCTCTACATTTTAAGAAATTTTAATTCCTAGCCTCTGGTAAAGCTATAAATTTGCTGAGTTTCTAAGCGATCGCATATTGTAGAAGGTACAATATCCAAAGAAAAATTCTGTCGATCTAGTTTAACTTGCAAGTTACTCAAGGGGTCGCTACCAGGAGAAATCAGAAATTCTAACTTCTCCACATAAGGCAAAGTTACCAGATGGTCGAGAATTTGGAAAATTGCTTGCAGGTAAGGATGACCATTCTGTTGATACCAATCACTATCAGCGACATTTGCTTGATCAAAACCCAAGTGTACTGTTAAAGATGGTTGAGCAAACAACGCCAACCCTAACGGACGCGCTTCTTCTTGTAATAATAAATGATTATTTTTGGCTAAATGCCGTAATTTATCTAAGCGTTCATAGCGTTGGGTGACTAATTCCGGGTCATCTTGCCAGTTAATTGCTACAGTGACTAAGTAAGTCTGTAGCAGCATATGACCCAGCTTTTGGGCTTTGGTGGCTAAATAATAGGAATTGTAGTCGTTGGCTTCAATCAACAACGGTACGCGGTCAACTACTTCCAACCCGTAGCCCTTGAGTCCAGCGATTTTACGCGGATTATTTGTAATCAGGCGAATCTTTTGCACACCCAAATCCATGAGCATTTGCGCCCCCATACCATAATCGCGCAAGTCCGCCGGAAATCCTAAGCGCTCGTTGGCTTCGACTGTATCCAGTCCCATATCCTGTAAAGAATAGGCTTTGAGTTTATTAATTAAGCCGATTCCCCGCCCTTCTTGACGCAGATAAACTACGACACCTTGACCAGCCGCTTCAATCATCTTTAATGCTGCTTGTAGCTGCATTCGACAGTCGCAGCGCAATGAACCCAAAGCGTCACCGGTTAAACATTCTGAGTGCATCCGCACCATCACCGGCTCATCTTGGAAATTAGCGGGATCGCCCTTGACAATGGCAACGTGTTCTGTATTGTCGAGAGTATGGCGGTAGGCGTAAATATCAAACTGACCGAACTGGCTAGGTAGCTTGGTGACTACCTCACGATATACCAAGCGATCGTGTTTTAGGCGATAACTAATTAAATCGGCAATACTAATAATTTTAAGCTGGTGATGTTGAGCGTACTCCATTAATTGGGGCAAACGCGCCATTGAACCATTAGGGTTTTGAATTTCACAAATTACCCCGGCTGGATATAACCCTGCTAATCGAGATAAATCCACAGCCGCTTCTGTATGTCCGGCGCGTTTGAGTACGCCGCCCAACCTGGCGCGAATCGGGAAAATATGACCAGGACGACGTAAATCTGTAGGTTTTGTGGCTGGGTTGAGGGTAACTTGAATCGTGCGGGCGCGGTCTTCGGCGGAAATCCCAGTAGAAACACCCAACTCAGGGCCAGCATCAATACTAACTGTAAATGCAGTTTGGTTAGTATCTGTGATGTTGGTCACCATTAATGGTAAATCTAATTCATCCAAGCGATCGCCTGTCATCGCCAGACAAATCAGCCCTCTGGCTTGCACCGCCATGAAATTAATCATATCCGGTGTGGCAAATTGGGCAGCACAAATTAAATCGCCTTCATTTTCCCTATTTTCATCATCTACTACCACAATGACACGACCTGCTTTTAAGTCTGCCAAAGCAGCGTCAATAGAATCAAATTTAAAGACTGGGGTTGAGGAGGCTGCACTATCAGTTTTTTCCCCTACGGTCGGAGTTACACCTGTGCGGGTGTCTTCCCCATTCAGGGGAGTAGAGTCAGACTGTCGTGTAGGCTTAGGCTTTGACACAGAAAATTTCCAGCTACCAAAAGTAAATTTTTTTTACAATTTCTTATTTTAGATTGTAGCTCGTTTATGTGGCACAGAAGTAGACTAGCATTGATTTGATCACTTTATAAAAAGTATGTAACTAAACTTACTGCTATTCAGATAATGAACACTGAGAGGGTGAAATCTCCGACTTCTTCAATCTGGTGAAAAAAACTGCTGATATTTTGAGATGTGTGATGATTTGGGCGCTTAAGAGTGTAGAATTTTGCCACAACCTCAGACAGAGCCAAAATATGGCATTTGGGGTTATTGGTGTATTGTGCGCCTAACATCTTGTAGCTGATATTTGATAATTGACCACCAAATTAACCAAAAACGGATAAGGATTTGATCATTATGGGTAATTTTAGACGCGTACCAGTGGGAATTGTTGGCGCGTCAGGCTATGGCGGAGTGCAACTAGTCAGATTACTGATGGAGCATCCAGAAGTTGAACTAGTTTATTTAGGCGGTGACAGTAGTGCAGGTAAATCCTTTGGAGACCTCTACCCCCATCTGGCTCATTTAGTTAATTTGCCAATAGAAGCAGTAGATGCAGAAGTGATTGCTCACCGTTGTGAAGTAGTATTTCTCTCGCTACCAAATGGTCTGGCTTGCCAAATTGCGCCGATCTTGTGTGAAAAAGGCTGTAAAGTCCTCGATTTGAGTGCAGACTATCGATTCAGCGATTTGACGACTTACACCAATTGGTATGGTACTCCCAGAAGCGATCGCACAACGGCCGCCACAGCAGTATATGGGTTACCGGAACTTTATCGCGATCGCATTGCCGAAGCCCAACTAGTTGGTTGTGCTGGTTGCTACCCCACCGCCAGCCTCTTAGCCCTTTCTCCTCTGCTCAAACAAGGCTTAATCGTTCCCGAAACCGCCATTATCGATGCCAAATCCGGCACATCCGGCGGTGGTAGACAAGGCAAAATTAACTTATTACTAGCTGAAGCTGATAACTCATTAGGAGCTTATGGTGTTGCTCGTCACCGGCACACCCCGGAAATTGAGCAGATTTGTAGTGATTTAGCAGGACACGAAGTCACAATCCAATTTACCCCCCATCTGATCCCAATGGTGCGCGGGATTTTGTCCACAGTATATGCCACACTCCGCGATCCCGGATTAGTGCGAGATGACTTAATTACCATTTTTTCAGCCTTTTATCGCAACGCCCCTTGGGTGAGAATCTGCGAAAGTGGCATTTATCCTCAAACCAAGTGGGCGTGTGGTAGCAATCTTTGTTACATCGGCGTAGAAGTTGACCCGCGCACAGGTCGAGTAATTGTCATGTCAGCCATTGACAACCTCATTAAAGGACAGGCGGGACAAGCAATCCAGTGTTTGAACCTGATGATGGGCTGGGATGAAACCTTGGGTTTGCCCAAAGTCGGATTTTATCCGTAATTCGGGAATGGGGACTGGGGAGAAGAGGAACAGTTTTTAAG